>JAUVAJ010000001.1 GCA_030591795.1 Desulfuromonadales bacterium
CACGACAAGCCCTGTGGCGTCGGGTCGTAACAGGAGTGGGTCAGGCTGTAATCAACCCCGAGCTCGAGTCCACGCCGGACAATCTGCGCCTTGGTCAATTGCTGCAATGGGGCGTGGATATGGAAGGCGTTCTGCTCAACCCCGGCGCGAGTCGCCAGATTGGCCGTTTTTTCAAATGCCGCAATAAACTCCGGACGACAGTCGGGATAGCCGGAATAGTCGAGGGCATTGACGCCGATATAGATATCGAAGGCGCCGAGCACTTCGGCCCAGGCGAGAGCGAAAGAGAGAAAGACCGTGTTGCGGGCCGGCACATAGGTGACCGGGATTTCCGCATCGGCCGGCTGGTCTTTCGGTACTTCGATATCTGCGGTCAGGGCGCTGCCGCCGAACTGACGCAGGTCGATCTGCACCACCCGGTGTTCGCAGGCACCGACTTGCGCGGCGTAGCGGCGGGCGAGTTCCAGCTCATGCGCATGCCGCTGGCCGTAATCAAAACTGAGAGCATACGGTTCAAACCCCGCCTCTCTGGCGATCGCCAGGCAGGTGGTTGAATCGAGTCCGCCACTGTAGAGCACAACTGCTTTTTTTGTCATCGCTTCAATAGACCTCAAAAAAATCACCGGTGCCGAGCCGATGCACCTTCATCAGGTTGGTTGTCCCGGCATCAGAGACCGGACTCCCCATAGTGATTACCACCACGTCGCCACGCTGCAGGACACCGGCGTCCAGTACGGTCAGTTCGACCGAACGGATCTGCGCTTCGGTGTCACCCTCAATATCGACCCGCAATGAGCGCACGCTCCGGTAGAGCGCCATCCGCCGCCGCACCGACTGGGTCGGGGTCACGGCAAATACCGGCAACTTCGGCCGATACTTGGCGACCAGAGCGGCAGTACTACCGGTCTGGGTGAAGGCAAGGATAGCTGCAGCTCCGACCATTTCGGCCACCCGGCAGGCCGCCTGGCCGATCGCCTCCGGCAACCAGCGATAACTGCCGGTCTCGGCCAAGTGTTCAAACGTCTGTGGCCATAACTGTGGATCGCTCTCAATATCGGCAGCCACCCGGACCATCATACGGACCGCTTCGACCGGATAGCGACCGGCCGCCGTCTCGCCGGAAAGCATGATGGCGTCAGTTCCGTCGAGGATGGCGTTAGCCACATCTGATGTTTCGGCCCTGGTCGGCCGTGGATTGCCGATCATGCTCTCGAGCATCTGGGTCGCGGTGATTACCGGTTTGCCGGCAGCATTGCAGGCGCGAATGATCCGCTTCTGAATCAACGGTACCTGTTCCGGTGGGATTTCAACTCCGAGATCGCCACGGGCGACCATAATGCCATCCGACTCAGCCAGAATAGCATCAAAATGTTCCACCGCCTCCGGCTTTTCTATTTTAGCAATCACCCGGATCGGTGAGCCGTTGGCAAACAGCTGTCGCTTAAGATCGGCGACATCGCTGGCCGTCCGCACAAACGACAGCGCCAAGTAATCGACCTCTTCACGAATACAGAAACCCAGGTCATCGTTATCTTTGTCGGTCAACGCCGGTGCTGAGACCGCGACCCCGGGAAGATTGATGCCTTTGTTATTTTTAAGCAGACCGCCAATAACCACCTCGCAGCGAACCTCATCATCTACGGTCTGCAACACCTTCAGTTCCAGCAACCCGTCGTCGAGCAGAATCTGGTCTCCCGGCTGCACGTCCTGTGGCAGGTTGCGGTAGGTAGTCGGGATCAGATCGCTACGGTCCGGTTTAGGCGTCGGCGAGATTGCCACTCTCTGTCCGGCGACCAACTCCATGCTGCCGCCGTCGAGCAGTCCAACACGGATCTTCGGGCCCTGCAGATCGCCAAGGATTGCCACCGCCCGCTTCATGTCAGCAGAGACTTTGCGGATGCGCCGGATAATCTCCCGTTTCTGCGCCTGGTCGCCGTGTGAAAAATTCAAGCGAAACACATCGGTTCCGGCGGCCATCAAAGCCGCCAGCATCTCCTCAGATTCACAGGACGGGCCAACGGTTGCAACAATTTTTGTATGTCGATAATTCACGTTTACATCTCATTCAGCAAAAACCCTTCCCGGTCAAAGGAAGGGTCTGTGGTTAGCGGTGACGATAATTCCCCTTGTACTTCTTGTGATCTTTATCCGGGCTGCGATGACACCTGAAACACTCCTGATGCAATACTTCGCGTTGTTCTTCGGGAGCCGCTTCCGGTTCAAGTGAAGACGGTTGCTGCCAGCCGACTCTTCCGGTTTCGTCGTTAATATCAGCCGGCTTGTACAGCACCTGCCAATCGCCATTGATCGAAACCTGATGACACTCACTGCACCCCTCGGGCGCCGGGATTTCTTTCCAAGCTGAAAACATGGCACACCCGGCCAGAAACAGGGCGGTCAACATCGTTGCGCGTTGCAAAATCATCGTCATTCGTCTCCAGTAACCTATATTAACAGCCTGCTTTTCACCACTAAAACCTGGGCGCTAAAACGTAGTGCTTTTGTAATGCAATTAATAAGGTAGCCACACCTTCATCGATGCAAATCTACCGGTTTTCAGATGTTGCGCACTGTATAGAATGGCCGTGACGCAAGGACATCTTGCAACACTGAAGAATAAACCTTTTTGCGACGTCATCAAATATAGCACAGCATCGGGGCAGGACAAGCAAAATCATTGCTTGAGCAAGACCGCCTATGCTACCGTGCACCGTTATGGACAACGCTACACAAAAACAATCGAAGTGGACTTTCAAGCGACTGATGCGCCTGCTTTTCATGGTGGCTGCATCCACCTGTATCGCCGGTGTATTAGCCCTGCTCGGTGCATATGTTTATGTCTCTGGCAGCCTACCGCGGGTTGACACTCTGACTGACTTCAGGCCGCCGATCATCACCCGGGTTTTGAGTGACGACGGAACGACCATTGCCGAGTTCGCCCGCGAGCGCCGCATTCTGGTATCGGTCGAACAGATGCCTGAACAGTTGATTAATGCCTTTGTTGCGGCTGAAGACTCCAATTTCTTCGAACATTCCGGGATCGACCTGATCTCGATCTTGCGGGCGGCGATCAAAAATGTCCTGGCTGGCGGGATCGTTCAAGGCGGCAGCACCATTACGCAACAGGTAGCCAAGAGTCTGCTCTTGTCGCCCGAGAGAAAATTCAAACGCAAGTTCAAGGAAGCAATTCTCGCCTGGCGGATGGAAAAGGCTCTATCCAAAGAAGAGATCCTCTATCTCTACTTGAACCAGATCTACCTTGGCCATCGCGCTTACGGCGTGCAGGCGGCGGCGGAAAATTATTTTGACAAAAATGTCGAAGAGTTGACTCTGGCTGAATGCTCGATTCTCGCCGGGCTGCCGCAGGCTCCGAGCCGCTACTCTCCTTACAACCACTACGACCGGGCCAAAACACGGCAGAAATATGTTCTCAAGCGAATGGTCGAAGATGGCTATGCTTCACAGGTTGATGCCGACCTGGCACAAGCCGAGAACCTGACCATCCAGCCACGGATCAACGCGCATATTGCCAAGGCCTACTATTTTACCGAGCAGGTCCGGCGCTACCTCGAAAAAAATTACAGTCAGGATATCCTGGAGACCCAGGGGCTCACGGTCTACACCTCGATGAGCGTCGCCATGCAGGAAGCGGCGCAAATCGCCGTGCGCAACAATCTGCACGATCACGATAAGCGACTCGGCTTCAGGGGGCCGGAGTATGTCCTGACCGAAGAGGAGGCTGAAGGGTTTCTGCTTGAGCAGGCGGAACGGCTTAGCGATGACCTGCCGGAAGTCGGCACCACGCTTGAAGCGGTTCTGATCAGCGGTGATACAGAACAACTCCAGTTGCGTATTGGTGAACTGACCGGTGTCATTCCGCTTGAAACTTTAAAGTGGGCCGGTACGCTCAAGCTGGTCGATAACAGCATTACGCCGACCATGAATCCGGCTGCATCTAGCAAAAAATTACCGCTCGGCTCCGTAGTGCTGGTTCGGATTGATGAATATCTGGAGGACGGCAGTCTGCTGTTGTCCCTTGAGCAGGCGCCGCTGGCGCAAGGCGCTCTGGTGGCACTAGACCCGCAAACCGGCCTGGTCAAAGCAATGGTCGGTGGATACGATTTCTTTCAAAGCCAATTCAACCGGGTCCTGCAGGCCAAGCGACTGCCCGGTTCAGCCATCAAGCCGCTTATTTACTCAGCAGCGCTCGACAAGGGCTACACCCCGGCGACCGTGATCCTCGATACACCGCTCATCTACAAGGAAAAATCGATCTCCGGTCTGGAAACCTCGTGGAAGCCCAAGAACTACTCCGATAAATTTTACGGCCCGACCCCGGTACGTACTGCGCTGGCTAAATCGGCCAACGTAATTACCGTCAAGATTCTTGAGGATATCGGAGTCAAGTATGCGGCCAATTACATCCATAAACTTGGCGTCACCTCAGAACTGGCACAAGACCTGACTCTCGGCCTCGGTTCATCCGCCTTGACGCCGCTGGAGCTGGCGACCGCCTACACCGTTTTCGCCAACGGTGGCGTCAGGATCAAGCCATCGTACATCGTTAAGGTTGTCGACCGTGACGGGCGCGTAATCGAATCGATCGATCCGGCCGATTTTCCGCACGGGGTCGATGCCAACCAGCGCCTGATCAACCTGTCGCGTGAACGCGTCATCTCCCCATCCACCGCCTACCTGGTAACCAATCTGCTCGAGAGCGCTGTGCGTAAAGGGACCGGCTGGCGTGCTAAAAAACTACAGCGTCCGGTCGCTGCTAAAACCGGAACAACCAACGACCTCAAGGATGCCTGGTTCGCCGGATTTGTTCCGCAACTGGTTGCCGTATCTTGGGTCGGCTATGATCAGGAACGGCCGCTGGGGAAAAACGAGACCGGCTCAAAAGCGGCCGCCCCGGCCTGGGTCGCCTTTATGCAACAAGCGCTTGTAGATATCGAGCCGATCGATTTTCCGATCCCTGACCAGATAGAATTTTATCCGGTTGACTACATGACCGGACTTCTCGCCCCTGAAGATTCCCCGGACGCCAACATCGAAATCTTTGCTCCGGGCACGGCTCCGACCCGCTACGCCATCGATGAGATCAAACCACAAGCACGTGATTTTTTCCGGCTTGATCTGGAAAACAATTAGCTGGCAGGACTGTTGTTGAATTAGCGTGAACGGCGAACGCCGTTACGCGGGCAACTGGCTGTAATCGGACAGTTACTACATTCAGGAGTTGGCGCCTTACAAAAGGCTCGGCCATGAAAAATCAACGTGTGGCTGGCTCCGGTCCACTTCTCCGCCGGTAACAACCGACTCAGATCACCCTCAACCTTGACCGGATCCGTCTGCCGGGTCCAACCGAGTCGATAGGCAATCCGTTTCACATGGGTATCGACCACCATTCCCGGAATTGTAAAAGCGTTACCGAGCACAACATTCGCTGTTTTTCGGCCAACCCCGGGCAATGCCACCAGACTCAGCAGGTCTGCCGGAACCTCACCCTGGTGCCGATCGACCAGAGCCGCCGCACAACCAATCAGGTTTTTGGCCTTATTCCTGAAAAAACCGGTGCTGCGGATCAGAGCCTCAACATTCGGTAATGCGGCACCGGCCAAAGCTTCCGCATCGGGGTAATTTTTGAATAGCGCCGGCGTGACCTGATTTACCCGCACATCCGTACATTGTGCTGAGAGAATCGTTGCTACCAATAACTGAAACGGGTTTTCGTGGCTCAGCGCACATTCTGCATCCGGATAAACCGCTTCCAACCGGACCAGCGTCTGCACGGCCTCTGCGCGGCCACTACGATACTGCATTGCTACACGCTCAGCCATGAACTGCTTCCAAATTACCCGGAACCCGAATCTTATTTTTTTTATTGAGATAAATGAGGGTATCGGTCGCCTGCAAGGTCAGGATCAACGGCAGGTGGCGGGAAGCTTCACGTGCTGAATAAACGACATCGGCATCAAGAACTTTCAGATCCCGGCCGATGTAGGCCCGATCACGTCCAAACACCGGTAAGGTTGCCGGGTAGGTTGCCCGGAAGAAAGGTCGCCGGACCCGTTGCAAGCCAATACTCAAGTCGAAATTACCGGCACCCAGCCAGTAGTCGGCAAAATCACCAATTACCAGAGTCGGGCAGGTGAGCGACTCGCTGCCAAGCAGGTCTGGACCGAGCAGAACCGCGACCTGACTGCGACGTTGTTCAGGGTCTGATGTCAAGCGAACATTGAACAGATGCATGCGCTGGCCCTGGTGATCAAGGTCAGCTCTTTGACAACGCCCGCCGTCACCAAGGTCATGGTTACGCACTGCGTTGAGGGTGTGGAAAGAGAGAAGGGCGTTGGCGTTTTTTTCTTCAGGACCGTAAGCGTGCATACCGAGCGCGTCGGCGACGCGATCAAGATCGCCCGTCTGGACATTAATCTGCTGCAAAGCAACAATGTCCGGTGCAGACTGGCCGATTACTCCGGCAATTCGTTCCGGTTTACACCGGCCATCAAAGCCGGTGCAGTCCGTCACATTATAGGTCATGATGCGGATGCTGATCATCCGCTTCTCCTCTGCTGGTTACCTGCGAGTCAGTCCTGTTACTTGGCTTTGCCGCGAACGGCATTTTCAATAACAACCTGTTTTACCGGCAGGTTGGCAAAAACATAGTTTTTGCGCATCGTCTTGCCGGCAGCGATGGCATCAACGACGTCCATGCCGGCAACGACCTTGCCAAACACAGCGTAACCAAAATCCCGCGTGCCATTATCAAGAAAAACATTATCAGCATGATTGATGAAAAATTCGCTCGTGGCGCTGTCGACTGCACTGGTCCGGGCCATGGCTACCGTTCCACGTAAATTTTTCAGACCGTTGTTTGCTTCATTTTTGATCGGCGCATGCCCGGCTTTTTTCTTCAGGTCGGTCGAGTAGCCACCACCCTGGATCATGAATTTTGGTATTACCCGATGAAAAACCGTCTGGTTATAAAAACCCTCTTCAACATAACTGAGAAAATTGGCGACCGAGATCGGCGCCTTATTATCATCGAGTTCAAGCACGATCGTGCCAAAATTGGTCTCCAGAGTTACATATTCGACTGCCAGTGCAGGCAGTGCCAACACTGCTGACAGCAACAGGGTTAATACGATTCGGCGCATAATGTAAATTCCTTTTTATTCTTCCTGTTTCAGATCCCGCAGCATCAGTTCAGCAACCGCCTGGCGAGCATCCTTGTTTTTATAGAGCAGACCGTACATCTGATCAATGATCGGTGTCTCAACTCCCAATTTCCGGGCCAGCTCATAGGCTGACTCGGTAGTTTTGACCCCCTCGGCCACCATGTTCATCTCGCTAAGTATATCAGCCAATTTCCGACCCTGGCCCAGCGCTATACCTACCGTCCGGTTGCGTGACAGGTCGCCAGTGCAGGTCAGCACCAGATCGCCCATGCCGGCCAAACCGGAGAAGGTCAGGGCGTCGGCGCCCAGGGCGACACCGATTCGCGCTATCTCTGCCAAGCCTCTGGTAATCAAGGCAGCCCGGGTGTTGTGGCCGAACCCGAGACCGTCCGAGACACCTGCCGCCAGAGCGATAACATTTTTTAACGCCCCGCCGACTTCAACCCCGAAGACATCACTATTGGTGTAAACCCGAAAATAGTCGGTACTGAAGACCTGCTGGACTCTGTTCAGAACGTCGGAGTCAGCAGAAGCAACCGCGACGGCCGTCGGCAACCGCTCGACAACTTCGCGGGCAAACGAGGGGCCGGACAAATAAGCCACCTTGTTGGCGGCCTCTGCCGGTAAAAATTCCTGAAACAGTTCTGACATGGTTTTCAGGGTACCGTTTTCGATCCCCTTTGAAGCAGAAACCAGAATGGTTTCTGGATCGAGCAGCGCAACGACCTGTTCAAGAATCGACCGCAGAACCTGAGACGGCGGCACAAACAGCACCAACTCCTTATCGCGCACAGCTTCTTCAAGGCTGTTGGTGAAGCTCAGGTTTTCAGACAGTTCGACGTCAGCGAGATAGAGATCGTTCTCCCGGCTCACCGTCATTCTTTCGACCAGGTCCGCCTCGTAGGCCCAGAGGGTAACCGGGTAGCCTTTGCTGGCCAACAGATCGGCCAAGGTCGTTCCCCAACTCCCGGCACCGATGACACCTATCTGCTTCATCTCTGAATCCTTTTCCTAGATTGCTCGCTTCTTCTTCTTGATCCGTTCTTCAACCTGCGCCTTCTTGCGGGCAACAGCATCCGGATTCGGATACTGGCTCTCAAGCTCAGTCAGAATCTTCAGTGACTCGCGCAACCGCTCCTGTTCTTCAAGCACCGATGCCAGAGAGAAACGGGCCTCGGTCGCAAACGGATCCTCCGGAAACTCCTTGATCACTTGCAGAAAACTTTCTTCAGCCTGCTTGAGCTTGCCGTCGAGCGAATAAGCGACACCGATACGGTAGCGAACTTCGGTCACGTATGGACTATCAGGCCACCCCTTCAACATATTTTCAAACTCAATCCGGGCCTGCTCAAAATTACTCAACCGGAAATAACAATCGGCCAGTTCATACAGGAATCGGTCGCCTGGCTCACGACCGCGATCAACCAGCTTCTGGTAGAGCGCCGCCGCCCGGCCATAATCGCGCAACCGGTTCTTGTAGATATCAGCTTCCTGCTCCAGAGCCGGCAAAACATGGGGTGAGTCCGGGTAGCTTTTCTCCAGCCGTAAAAAAGCCAACAGCGCATCATGGTGCTGATTGGAAAAAAGGTTCTGAACTTCGCCCGCCCGATACAGCGCTTTATCCGCCAGAACAAAATCCGGGTGATCTTCGTAAAGTCCGCGGTACAGTTCTACCGCCTGATCATATTCACCATCGAGAATCAGCTCTTCCGCCAGATTGAAATCACCATACAAGCGTTGCTCGAGTGTTGCATAATAATAACAGATAAAACCGGCCATAATCAGCAAACAAAGCGGAATAATGATGATCAGCAGACGGTATACCGGTGATTTACGTCTCTTGCGTCTCAACTCCTCCTGCAGGAGTTGCTTCTTCATTTTCTCGATCTGTTGTTGCATCATCATCATCCTTTTCGGCCAGTTTTGCGACGGCCACGATCCGTTCCTCCGGTTCCAGAACCATCAGGCGAACACCCATGGTGTTGCGACCGATAACCGACAGCTTGCCAACCGGGGTTCGCAGTATCTTGCCGCAATCAGTGATGAACATCAGGTCCAGCTCCTCGTCGGCCAGCTTGACATCAATTACCTGACCATTACGTTCGCCGGTCTTGATGGTAATAATCCCTTTTCCGCCGCGACTCTGAACCCGGTATTCATCCAGACTGGTCCGTTTGCCGTAACCCTTTTCGGTCACCGAAACCAATGTCGCCGAGGTGGTGTCGGAAACAACTTCCATGCCGATCAAGGCGTCGCCGCTGCCGAGCATCATGCCGCGCACACCACGCGCTGTCCGACCCATCGGCCGGGCATTCTGTTCAGAGAAACGGATTGACTTACCGTTCTGGCTGGCGAGAATAATATCCATACTGCCATCGGTGAGACGAGCTGAAATCAGGCAGTCATCAGCATCAATCGTCAGGGCGATTATCCCACCCTGACGTGGATTGGAATAGGCCATAAGATCGGTTTTTTTGACCGTGCCGTTGCGCGTCGCGGTAATAATGAAGCGCCCCTCTTCAAAATCCTTAACCGGCAAAAGGGTCATGACCTTCTCATCCGGCTGCAGATTAAGCAGGTTGACAATTGCCTTGCCGCGCGCAGCGCGGCCGGCCTGCGGAATTTCATGTACCTTGAGCCAATAGACCTTACCGGTACTGGTAAAAATCAGGATGTAAGAATGGGTTGAGGCGATAAACAGGTTCTCGACAAAATCCTCTTCCTTGGTTTTCATCCCGGTCTTGCCTTTACCGCCACGCCGCTGAGCCCGGTAGAGCGACACCGCGTTGCGCTTAATGTAACCGCTGTGCGAAACGGTAACAACCATATCCTCTTCGACAATCAGATCCTCAAGCGCGAGGTCGCCCGACATCTCAATGATTTCGGTCCTTCGTTCATCCGCGAACCGCTCCCGGATATCGAGCAGTTCCCCTTTGATGATCTTCATGATTTCTACATCGCTGGCCAGAATCTCCTTGAGCCGGGCGATAATGGCGAGAATTTCCTTGTACTCGTTAATAATCTTGTCCCGCTCCAGACCGGTCAGACGGTGCAGACGCATATCGAGAATCGCCTGCGCCTGAATTTCGGACAGGCCAAACTGGGCGACCAGCTTGGCTTTCGCCTCGGCGGAGTTGGCGCTCGACTTGATCGTCTTAATGACTTCGTCGAGGTTTTCCAGGGCAATCTTCAACCCTTCGAGAATATGCGCGCGCGCCTCGGCTTTTTTCAAGTCGAAGATACAACGCCGAGTGACGATCACCTTACGATGCTCAACAAAATTATCGAGAACTTCGCGCAGAGTCAGAATTTGCGGCTGGCCGTTGACGATCGCCAGCATGATGATACCGAACGAAGACTGCATCGGCGTCATCTTGTAGAGCTGGTTGATAATCACCTGCGGGATCGCCTCACGCTTCACCTCGATGACAATCCGCATGCCGTCGCGATCAGACTCGTCGCGCAGATCGGAAATTCCTTCGATCTTCTTATCTTTGACCAGATCGGCGATCTTTTCGATCAACCGCGCCTTGTTGACCTGGAATGGAATCTCGGTGACAACGATACTCTCGCGACCGGTGCGACTGTTCTGCTCGACCATCGCCTTGGCCCGCATCTGGATGATGCCGCGGCCGGTACGATACGCCTCCTTGACCCCTTCACGCCCGAGGATAAATCCGGCGGTCGGAAAATCCGGACCCGGCACGATCTGCACCAGGTCATCAAACTCGAGTTTCGGATTATCGAGGATAGTGATCAAAGCGTCGATCACCTCGCCGAGGTTGTGCGGTGGAATCTTGGTCGCCATACCGACGGCGATCCCTTCGGAACCGTTGACCAGCAGATTCGGAAACTTACAGGGTAGAACCAGCGGCTCCTCTAGGGAGTCATCATAGTTCGGCCCTAGATCGACCGTCTCTTTATCTAGATCGGCCAGCAGTTCGTGCGCCAGTTTATCCATGCGGATTTCGGTGTAACGCATGGCGGCGGCCGAGTCACCATCGACAGAACCAAAATTGCCCTGGCCGTCGATTAACGGGTGACGCAGCGAGAAATCCTGGGCCATCCGAACGATGGTATCGTAAACGGCGGAATCACCATGCGGATGATACTTACCGATAACATCACCGACAATACGGGCCGATTTTTTATACGGCTTGTTCCAGTCGTTGCTCAGCTCATTCATGGCGAATAGCACCCGGCGATGCACCGGTTTCAACCCGTCACGGACGTCTGGTAGAGCCCGTCCGACAATGACACTCATCGCATAGTCCATGTAGGACTTGCGCATTTCATCTTCTATGTTAACTGTGATGCGATTTTGTTCCGAGAGCATTTTTCCTCCGCAGAAATCGGTCTGCCCGCTGCGCAGCAGCGGTCGCGATTTTTTTTGCCGTTATACGTCGAGATTCGAAACGTTCAGAGCGTTCTGCTCAATAAACTGACGCCGTGGTTCGACCTGATCCCCCATAAGGACGGTAAATATTTCATCCGCCTCAACGGCATCCTCAATCTTGACCTGCAACAGGACCCGCTTTTCCGGATCCATGGTCGTCTCCCATAGCTGGTCCGGGTTCATTTCACCCAAACCTTTGTAACGCTGGATATACTGGCCTTTCTTGGCCCGATTCAAGACATAATCGAGCAGCTGTTGCCGGCTTTCGACCATCTCTTTTTCTTTCCCTTCAACCGTTATACTCGCCTGCTCGCCGTTGCAGATATCTTCAACCTGCTTGTAGGCCTTGATCAACAGCTTGTGCTCATACATCGTCAGGCTCTCGAGCACCTTCTGATCGATCCGGGAACGGATATTCCCTTGGGTGAACAATATCCGCGGCGGATCGTCGAACACCTCGAAGGTCGCCTCAGGCTCTATTTGACCAAGTTTTTCCGCCAACGGCCGCAGATCGGCCAAATCAGCAAAACCGTTCTGCAATTTGCCACGAACGAATATATCCAGGACCTCACGATTGATCCCTTTATTCAACATCTTGTCGAAATGTTCATTGAACTCGATGATGTTGCGCAGCGTCGGAATAATCTGTTTGCCGCGCAGGATCTTGCCGCTCTTCTCCATCTCGACGGTAACCCCCTCAACCCCTTCATTGAGCAGGTACTCGAGCAACAGTTGATCGTCCTTGAGGTAGAGCTCCTTCTTGCCCCGTTTCAGCTTGTACAGCGGCGGTTGCGCGATGTAGAGATTGCCGCGCTCGACGATCTCCGGCATCTGCCGAAAGAAGAAGGTCAGCAACAAGGTTCGGATGTGCGAGCCGTCGACGTCGGCGTCGGTCATGATGATGATCCGGTTGTAGCGCAGTTTTGCAATATCGAAATCATCTTTGCCGATACTGGTGCCGAGCGCCGTGATCAGGGTGCGGATCTCATTGCTGGCGAGCATCTTATCAAACCGCGCCTTCTCGACATTGAGAATTTTCCCTTTGAGCGGCAGAATCGCCTGATGCCGTCGATCCCGGCCCTGCTTGGCACTGCCGCCGGCGGAATCGCCCTCGACCAGATAAAGTTCACATAACTCCGGGTTCTTCTCCTGACAATCGGCCAGTTTACCCGGCAACGACAAACCATCCAGTGCCCCTTTACGCCGGGTCAGATCGCGGGCTTTGCGCGCGGCCTCACGGGCCCGGGCCGCATCGATCCCTTTTTCCAGGATGCGTCTGGCAATCTTCGGATTCTCCTCGAGAAAACTGGCCAGTTTCTCGTTCATCATGGTTTCAACATACCCCTTGATTTCGGAGTTGCCGAGTTTGGTCTTGGTCTGCCCTTCGAACTGCGGTTCGGGCAACTTTACCGAAATGACTGCGGCCATCCCTTCGCGCAGATCATCACCTGAAATGCTGCTTTTGAAATTTTTCAACAGATTGTTCGTCGTTGCGTAGGTGTTCATGGTCCGGGTCAACGCCGCCTTGAAGCCGACCAGATGCGTCCCGCCCTCATGGGTGTTGATGTTGTTGGCAAAAGCGAAGATTTTTTCATCGTAGCCGTCATTGTACTGGATGGCGACCTCGATCTCGACCCCCTCCCTGCTGCCGGTGAAAAAAATCGGCTTCGGGTGGATCACGGTTTTGGCCCGGTTCAGGTATTCAACAAAGGTCTGAATACCGCCTTCATAATGGAAGTCATGGCTTTTGTCGGTTCGTTCATCAAGAATGTGGATCTTTACCCCGGCATTGAGAAACGCCAGTTCGCGCAGTCGCTGCGACAGGGTTTCGAATGAGAATTCTGTGGTTTCGAATATTTCAGGATCTGGCCAGAACAGGATCCTGGTACCGCGCCGGGTGGTTTCGCCATCTTCCTTCAGCGGTGCCATCGGCACCCCTCTCTCGTAACTCTGCCGATAGACCTTGCCGTCACGGCGGATCTCAAGCTCCAATAGACTCGACAGGGCATTGACGACTGAAATACCGACACCATGCAGACCGCCGGATACTTTATAACTGTCACTGTCAAACTTGCCACCAGCATGCAGCACCGTCATAACAACCTCGGCGGCTGATTTTTTCTGCCCGACATGCATATCAACCGGAATGCCGCGACCATTGTCGGTAACAGTTACGGAATTATCGATATGGATGATAACCTTGACTTCATCACAATAACCGGCCAGAGCTTCATCGATCGAGTTATCGACTATTTCGTAAACCAGATGATGTAGACCCTGGATACCGGTAGAGCCTATATACATCGCCGGCCGCTTCCGAACCGCAGATAAACCTTCTAGAACCTTAATACTTTCTGCCTGATAATTTGATTCTGATTTATTGGCCATTGCCACCCCGTTTATTGGTCTCTGGTGTGAATAACACCGTCCTGCACCTGAAAATATGAGCCTTCACTAAGACCACTGTTGGTCAGCGGATTAATGTCGGTTGTAGTTATAAACACCTGTCCCTGCATTTGCAGTAGAAACTGGAAAAAATATTCCTGTCGCCGTTGATCAAGTTCGCCCAGCAGATCATCCAACAGCAGCAATGGCGGTTCGCCATAACGTTTTTCCAGATCTTTTACCTGCACGGTTTTCAAAGCCAGTATAAAAGAGCGTTGCTGACCTTGTGAGCCAAAATCCCGTAGTGACTGTTCTCCCAGTTGGAACTTTATGTCGTCGCGGTGCGGACCACATAAAGTCATGCCGTATTTACGTTCCTGATCCTTCTGTCGAGCCAGTTCTTCAGTGAAGGCGTGCTGTAATTCCTCGAAAGAACAACAGTCGGTTTTATAAACAATCCCGGCATCTTCCCGACCGCCACTGATATGTTTGTAACAGTCGCTGAATTCAGTATGTATCGATTCAATATAATTTTTTCGGGCGAGGCGTATTTGTGAACCGGTCTGGATTATTGCGTCCGTCCAGGGGATTAATTCTGCTTCGGGTCTTTTTCCCTTGAGCAGCTTGTTGCGTTGTTTTAATTGCCGATCATAATTTTGTACAGTTTTTAAAAAAACAGGTGTTGCCTGAAAAACAGCCCGATCAATCAAACGACGCCGACCTGCCGGTCCACCTTTAGCCAGACCGACCTCTTCTGGTGAAAAAACAACCGGCCGCAAGCAATTGAGATAATTTTCCGGTCGGCTGACAACTTTGCCATTTAAACGGGCAGTTTTACCTTGTTTATCAATGTCGAGTTGCATTTCATCTGCGACACTGTTTTTTACTGAACGACCTTTTATTACAGCTTTGTCCGAGCCGTGTCTTATTAAATCATCGTTACGGGTCGCCCGGAAACTTTTCAGACTACCGAGTAGATAAATACTCTCCAGTATATTGGTTTTTCCTTGGGCATTCAAACCATGAAAAATATTAAAAAAACGGTGTGGCTGTAATTCGACCCGTTCAATATTTCTAAAATTATTAAGTTTCAGCTGCGTTAACTGCATCTTAACTGGTACCCGTATAAAAAAAGCCTTTTAACAAAGGCTTTTTTCATAAAAGATAATATTAAAGCCGCATCGGCATAATAACAGAAAGGAAACCTTCGTCCCCTTCAGGTGTGATCAGACCGGGTGACATATTATCTTTAACCGCCAGTTTAACCTTTTCACTTTCCAGAGCTTGTAAAATATCGATCATATAGCGAGCATTAAATCCGATTGACATTTCCGGGCCGTTATAATCAACCTCCATTTCTTCCCGCGCATCACCGACATCAGGATTTGACGAAGAAATTTCCAGTTTTCCTTTGCTTAATTCTACTTTAACCCCTTTTGATTTTTCACTCGAAAGTATAGCCATCCTGCGCAGTACATGTAAAAAAGCGTCACGTTCTATTAAAGCAATATCTTCGTTGTTTTTAGGAATTACTCTATTGTAATCAGGAAAATCACCGTTTACCAGACGCATAATTACTACGGTGTTGCCTTTACTTATAACAGCACTATTATCCATAAAACCAAGTCGAATATCTTCTTCACTATCCTCCGTAATTTTTTTCAGTTCATGTATACCTTTACGCGGCAGAATAATACCTTGGTCAAGTTCTTCTATCTGTAATATTTTAATGTTTCTCTGAACCATTGCAAGTCGATGCCCGTCTGTGGCTACCAGACGCAACATATTTTCACCATCTTCCTCAATTTTTTTAAAATAAATTCCGTTTAAATTATATTTAGTATCATCAGTAGATATTGAAAAAAGTGTTTTTTCTATCATTTCATTCAACAGTGACCCGTTGATAGATATCATTTTATTATCATCAGCCGCCGGGAAGTGAGGAAATTCATCAGATGAAAGTCCGACAATATTAAATAGTGATTTTCCACAACTTATTTCTATCCATGAATTATCTCTGGATTTAAATAAAACTTCTTTTTCCGGTAATTCTTTTACTATCTCGAACAGTTTTTTTGCTGAAACAGTTATTTTACCTGCTTGACTTACTGTTGCAGGATAAGAAGCACGCATGCCGACCTCAAGATCAGTTGCGGTTATAAAAATATTATTTTGCTCTGCTTCGATCAAAACATTAGATAATATAGGAATAGTGTTTCTTTTTTCAACGATTCCCTGAACCCTGGCAATACCTTTTAAAAAAACTTCTTTTTCGATGGAAAAATTCATATAACCTCCAATAAACAACCTCTATTATTATTTATTATAAAGATTTAAAAACATAGTAGTAGTAACAGTTGCCTGTTTATTTGTTAATAAAGTCCTCTATACCGCTTTAAACCTCATTTTAAGATGTTGATAAAATCAGGTAATAAAGTATTGATAAAAAACTATAAAATGTGGATAACCTTATTATGTTGTTTATCCACTTTTTATAAGTAGGGTTTATCTACCTGTTTTAAACAGCTTATTTATTAATCAATGAATAAGGTTCTTTTTTAATTCCTCAATTGTTGCTCTGAGTTGTAAATCATCAACCAGCATTTTATCTATTTTTTTAATTGCATGAATTATTGTTGAATGGTCTTTTCCGCCGAATTGCTGGCCAATATCCGGATAGGAATGTGAAGTAAGTGTACGCGTTAGATACATTGCTACTTGCCTGGCAAGAACTAATGCTTTATGGCGTTTAGCTGATTTTAAATCAGATATTTTAAGACCGAAATATATAGCTACTTTTTTTTGTATTTGTTCAGTTGAAATTAATCTATCTTTTTCTACTAAAATATCCTTGAGAATATTTTTAGACATATCAAGACTTATAGGTGTTGATGTTAAACTGGCAAAAGCTCCGATCCTGATCAGATAACCTTCTAACTCACGAACATTACTACTGACCGAATTGGCCAGAAAAAGCGCAACATCTTCCGGCAGGTCAATACCGTTTTGTTCGGCCTTCATTTTTAGAATTGCTTGTTTTGTCTCTATATCAGGTGGTTGAATATCAGCAATTAAGCCCCATTCAAACCGAGAGCGTAGTCTTTCTTCAAGACCTGGAATTTCTTTCGGAAATTTATCAGAAGTTACAACAATCTGTTTGTGTGACTCATATAAAGAATTAAAAGTATGAAAAAATTCTTCCTGAGTTCTTTCTTTTCCGGCAAGAAATTGTATATCGTCGATAAGGAGAACATCCATTGATCTGAATTTATTTCTAAATTCATCCATTTTATTGTATCGAAGTGAATTTATAAGTTCGTTCATGAATTTTTCAGAAGTATAATAACAGATGGATGTGTTTGGATCTTTTTTTAGTATTTCATGACCAATAGCATTGACCAGGTGGGTTTTACCTAACCCGACTCCGCCATAAATAAACAGCGGATTGTAAGTTGTTGCCGGATTATTGGCAACCGCCATAGCAGCGGCATAGGCAAACTGATTTGATGAACCGGTGACAAATTCATCAAAAGTATATTTACTGTTGATGTTTATTTTTTGTCCACGTGCAGAAGAGGTTGGCAGTATAATATCTTCTTTAATATTTTTTTTATCAGGTTCTGTTTTTATTGTTGTTTTGTTTGCGGTCTGAGTGGCAATTTTGAATTTAACTTTATATTTACCATTACATTTATCTGAAACTGTTTCATGTATTACGTTTGAATAATTTTCTTTTATCCAATCCAGAAAAAATCTATTAGGAACCTGAAGAACTAAATAATCATCCTCTAAACCGACAGCAACGATCGGTTTAATCCACGTTGCAAAATGTTGCGGATTGAGTTCCTGTTCCAGTTTATCTTGTATTTTTTGCCAGATTTTATCTTTGGCCATCTAGATACACCACTGTTTACACAACTCATTACATTCATTGATCTAACAGTAGAATGTCTGTTGAGTTAATTTGAATTATCCACAAGCTTTTTAACAGGTGTGGATAAATATTAAAAGATATGCTGGTGTTGGAATTAGAAGCTTGTTATCCGAATAAATAAACTACCGGAAATTACTTTCTGAAAATATCAAAGGCCATTTTTTATTGCAAGGTTTATTTAAGATCGAAGCGCCCATATTTCGTCTGTAATTACATTTTTGTTTACACTAAAACCGGTTAATTTTCTTGACAATATTTAAAAAAAATGCTTAGTAGTGCTCTTTACACTGTTTAATGAAACAGGTTTATAGCGTAGATCGTAAAAAGAACCGCTAAATCATATAAAAACATCTATAAACAATAGATTAGAGCAGTAAAAGGAGAAGTGGAAAGTCATGTCAAAACGTACTTATCAACCGAGTAGAATCAGTCGCAAACGGACCCATGGATATAGAAAGCGGATGCAGACCAAGAATGGTCGTACACTCATCAAGCGACGTCGGGCCCGTGGTCGTAGACGTTTGGCTGCTACTATCTCCACCAAGTAAAGGTTTTATCTTTTGCCGATAGGGGTACATTTCTGTCTCCCGGCAGAACACAGGGTGAAGCGCCGCCGGGATTTTCTGCATATCAGTAAGTCAGGACGACTTATCAAGTCGCCGCATTTTCTGGTTTTTATCCTTAAGCAGACAGATGGTCCATCTCGGCTCGGTGTGACCGTAACACGAAAAATCGGAGGTGCCGTTGTTCGAAATCGAATAAAACGGTACCTCCGAGAGTTTTTTCGGCTTGAATATCTGACATTGCCCCTATCGACCGATATTTCAATAATTGCCAAACGGGGCGCAGATAAACTCAATTATCACGACACCCAGCAGGAGTTACAAACTCTGTTTACTGCGTCAAGGAGACCTGTAGGTAGATGATCAAGCGTCTCGTTGTCAATATCATTGTTTTTTATCAACGTTTTATCTCCCCATTAACAGGGCCTTCCTGTCGTTTTTTCCCATCATGTTCATCTTATACGCTGCAAGCGATCGATAAACATGGCCTTGTTAAAGGACTTTTTCTTTCATTACGCCGGATCAGCCGTTGTCACCCGTGGCATCCTGGTGGATATGATCCAGTGTAAGCATATTGTTTCTGTTTTAAACCGGAGTCTTTAATGGAAAATAATACAAAAAATTTGGTCGTTGCTGTTTTTTTGATGCTCGGCGTCTGGTCACTCTATATGACGTTTGCGCAACCGCCCGCACAACCGGTACCAGAGGTTAAGCCCGGTGAACATACACGGGTAGTTGTGAACGAGGCGATAAATCCTTCAGCGCAGCAACCAGTCGTTACTAAAGATGTTCCGGTTGAAAATATTTTAGAACAAGATGTTTCAGTAGAGACCGACCTGTATATAGCGGTTTTTTCCAATATTGGCGCTCGTTTGAAGTCGATTAAGTTGAAAAACTATACCGTTACAGCCGAGCCTGATGCAGAGCTGGTTTCGGTTGTGAATGTCGATAATCCACGCCTGGCAACTTTGCGTTTGCAGGGCCACAACGGTTTTGATATTGGCTCTGACGTTGTCTATAGCATTCTTTCAGATGTAACAAATATTAACCTGAGTGGTGATGAGCGTCAGCAGGTGGTTTTTCGTCACACCACCCCGACCGGTTTGATTGTTGAAAAGGTGTTTTTGTTTGATGGCTCAAATTATGCCATAGGTCTGGATGTTAACCTCAATAACAGTGGTGAGACAACCCGACAAGGCGAGCTTGAACTGTCGCTGGCACAGCACTGGACTGAAGAAGACAAACCGCAGGAGACGATGGTTTTTTCCGGGGTGTCAACTTATATTGAAGAAGAGATTGAGCAGGTTGAAGTTGATGATATAAACGAGGATAAGCCTTCTTATGGCAGTACTGCCGTCTGGACAGCTTTTGAAACCAAGTACTTCATATCTGCTTTGGTGCCGTTAGACCCGTTCGAGACAATCCAGATAAATGATCGCTTTGGTACAATCAATAACACAATAACCACCCCTTACGCATCCCTTGATCAGGGCCGCAGCTTGTCCTATTCTTTTTTGAGTTACTTCGGTCCACGTGACAAGGCGATACTTGAAACCGTTGGTCACAAGCTCGATAAGGCGATTAATTACGGTTTTTTCGATCCGATCGCCTCTCCGTTAATGACGGTTCTTAATTATTTCTATGGTGTTTTTGGTAACTACGGCATCGCTATTATCCTCCTGACGGTGATCATCAAGTTGTTGTTCTGGCCCTTGACCCATAAGAGTTACGCTTCAATGAAGAATATGCAGAAGTTGAAGCCGGAGATGGATAAGATCAAGGAGCGCTTCAAGAACGATCGCCAGCGCCAGGGCCAGGAGACGATGGAGCTTTACAAAAAGCATCGCGTCAATCCGATGGGTGGTTGCCTGCCGATGGTTATTCAGATCCCGGTCTTCTTTGCCCTTTACCGGTCGCTCTATCAGGCTATCGAGTTGCGGCATGCTCCGTTTATGCTCTGGATAACCGACCTTTCGGCCGCTGACACCCTGTTCAGTGATGCTCTTGATCTCGGCTTTGCCCTTGGTCCATTGCCGTTGATTATGGGTTTCACCATGTTTTTACAGCAAAAGATGACGCCGACGGCTGGTGATCCGAATATGGCTAAAATGATGCTTTGGATGCCGGTCATCTTCACCTTCTTGTTCCTCAGTTTCCCTTCCGGATTGGTCATCTACTGGCTAATCAATAACGTTTTGACTATTGTTCAGCAGTATTATATTCACCGTACCATGTCCTGATATAGTAGCTTTGCGAGCCCGCCCTTACCGGCGGGCCGGTGATTACCATTGTGATTCATATCGACCAGACAATAGTGGCTCCAGCAACCGCCGCCGGCGAGGGCGGCATCGGCATTGTACGCCTCTCTGGTGTTGCGTCTCTTGCAACTCTACTCCGTTTTTTCAAACCGACTACACCTTTTACACAACCACGTTCGCATCAATTTTATCATGGTCATTTATTCACTGCTGACGGGAGTCTGGTAGATGAGGTAATGGCGGTCTATATGCGTGGGCCGAAATCATATACCGCTGAGGATGTGGTTGAGGTTCATTGCCACGGCGGGCAGTTGCTTATCCGTAAAATTCTCGACCTGTTCATTGATGCCGGTCTTACTTTGGCCCAACCGGGTGAATTTACCTTGCGGGCTTTTCTTAATGGTCGTCTCGATTTAGCGCAATCCGAAGCGGTTATTGATGTTATTCGTTCCCGGTCTGATGTAGCTTGTCAGGTCGCACTGCGCCAGATGGATGGTGCTTTGTCTCGCCAGGTTTACACTTTTCGTGATCGAGTAGTTGAAGTGTTGGCGTTGGTTGAGGCGCATATTGATTTTCCTGATGATGAGATTGACCCACCAACAATCGAACATATAAACAATGTTGCCACTACCGTGGTTAAGCAGATAGATGCTCTCTTGCAGACATTTGATCAGGGTCGTGTTTTGCGTGAGGGGGCCAGTGTTTTAATTCTCGGTCGACCGAATGTTGGCAAGAGTTCCCTGTTGAACGCCCTGCTCGGTGAAGCCCGGGCCATTGTTACTGATATCCCTGGAACCACCCGCGATACTATTGAAGAGAGTCTGGTTGTCGATGGGGTACCGATTCGGATCGTTGACACGGCCGGTGTTTGTGAAGCTGATGATCTGGTTGAAGCTGAGGGTGTACGGCGTGCGCGGGAAAAATGTCAAACGGCTGACATCGTGTTGTTAGTGGTTGATGGTAGTCGACCGCTGACACCGGATGATGCTCTGGCATTGGACGCTTGTCGTGGACGCCGGACTATTCTGGTGGTCAATAAGTCTGATTGTGAGCAGGTCGCCCTACTTGAGCCCTACTCCGACCTGCCGTCCGTCGCTGTTTCAGCGAAAGCCAAACTCGGACTTGATGCTCTGTCCAGTTTAATGGTTGAGCAGTTCTCGAGTGGTGGTGAGGCTGTGGAGACGACGTTGGTTTCTGACCGGCGGCATCGTGAGGCTCTGGTGAAAACCAATACAGCACTTGATTGTTTTGTATCAGGAGTAGCCGCCAGTCAATCACTAGAGTTTCTTGCTCTGGAACTGCGTGAAGCGTTGCACGCTCTGGGTGAGATTACCGGCGAAACTACCCCGGACGAAATTCTTGAACAAATTTTCACCAAATTTTGTGTTGGAAAATAATTGTTCCACGTGGAACAATTTGCTGTGATTTGAAAGATTGTTCCACGTGGAACAATTACTGGTTATGGTTTTATGGTTGATTACGGAAAATATTATGATGTGATCGTGGTCGGGGCTGGCCATGCTGGTTGTGAGGCGGCATTGGCTGCGGCTCGTATCGGTTGCTCTGCCCTGCTCCTGTCGTTGGGCCTGGACACGGTTGCCCAGATGTCGTGTAATCCGGCGATCGGTGGTCTGGCCAAGGGGCATCTAGTTAAAGAGATCGACGCACTCGGTGGTGAGATGGGCCGAAATATCGATGCGACCGGTATCCAGTTTCGTATCCTGAATACCAGAAAAGGTCCGGCGGTGCGGGCTTCACGCGCCCAGGCTGACCGAATGCGCTACGCTGAACGGATGAAGGGTGTGGTTGAGGCGCAGCCAGGTCTCGATTTGAAGCAGGGTGCGGTCAGTCGCCTTATGGTTCAGGCCGGCAAGGTAGTCGGTGTTGAGACCCGTGAAGGGGTGGTTTACCACGGCACGACAGTGGTGTTGACAACCGGCACCTTTATGCGCGGCTTGATTCATGTCGGGCTGAATAACTTCCCGGGTGGCCGGGCTGGTGAACCGCCATCCGAGGGGTTGTCTGACCATCTGGCTGAACTCGGTATGCAGGTTGGGCGGCTGAAGACCGGTACCCCGGCACGCCTTGATCGCTCCAGTATCGACTTCACCAAGCTTGAACCACAATATGGTGATGCGACACCACAGCCTTTTTCACTCGACACCCAGGCTATCACCACGCCGCAGGTACCGTGTTATATCACCCATACTAATGATCGGACCCATGCTGTGATTCGTGGCGGACTCGACCGTTCACCGCTTTACAGTGGGGTTATTGAGGGAGTTGGGCCGCGCTACTGTCCATCGATTGAGGATAAAGTGGTCCGGTTTCCGGAAAAGGACAAACACCAGATTTTTCTTGAACCGGAAGGGTTGCACAGCGCTGAAATCTATCCGAACGGTGTCTCAACCTCATTGCCGCCAGATGTGCAACTCGCCTTCCTGCGCACGATTACCGGTCTGGAAGCGGTCGAAATCATGCGTCCCGGTTATGCGATTGAGTATGATTATGTCAATCCATCGCAGCTGCATGCCTCCCTGGAGACCAAGGCGATTTCTGGTCTGTATCATGCCGGACAGATTAACGGCACCTCTGGTTATGAAGAGGCGGCGGCGCAGGGATTGATCGCCGGGGCGAACGCGGCGCTTAAAGTTAAAGCGCAGGAACAAATTATTATCGGTCGGGATCAGGGGTATATCGGTGTGATGATCGACGATCTGGTCACCAAGGGTACGGTAGAGCCGTATCGAATGTTTACTTCGCGGGCGGAATACCGTTTGTTGTTGCGTGAGGATAATGCTGATCTGCGGTTGAGTGAACTTGGTTGGCGCTCCGGTCTGTTGAGCGAGGCGCGTTGGCAACGCCACCAGGCCAAACTTGCAGCGCTCAAACAAGGCGAAGAGCGGTTGCAGACCGTCAGGATCGGACCGAGTGACCAGACGGCAATGGCTCAACTCAAACTTACAGAGTTGAAAAATGGTGCGCTGTTGGAGGAGTTGCTGCGACGACCTGATTACGGGATCGCCGATCTGTTGTTTCTTGATTCAGAGCTTGCCGGTCTGGAGCCGGCGGTGCTTGAGCAGTTGGAGATCTCGGTCAAGTACGCCGGATATATCCAGCGGCAGTTGGAGCAGGTTGAGCGGTTCAGACGCATCGAAGAGTTGTTGATTCCAGACAAATTTAATTATATCGGTATCTCCGGTCTCTCTCGCGAAGTGCAGGAAAAGCTGGATTCTGGTCGACCGCGAACCCTCGGTCAAGCATCGCGGATTCCCGGTGTCACCCCGGCGGCAATCGCTGTCCTGTCGGTTCTGCTCAGGCGCTGAGATGCTATTGAAAAAAGAATTACAAAGCCAGTTACTGGCATTGGATATTCAGTTGAGTGACGCAGTTCTGGCGGCTGAGATCGACTTTATGGCAGAACTGCTGCGTTGGAACAAGACTCACAACCTGACAGCTATTACCGATCCGGTCGAGGCGGTTGAAAAGCATCTGGTCGATTCACTCACTGTGCTGCCGTATTTGAATGTTGCTGATTCAATACTTGATATCGGTTCCGGTGGTGGCTTTCCGGGAATCCCGTTGCGGATTGCCTGCCAGGAGCTACAGATCGCCTCGGTTGATGCTGTGGCCAAGAAGATCGCTTTTCAACGCCACGTCGTCCGGCACTTTAAGTTATCAGGTTTTACGCCATGGCACGGTCGGGTAGAGCGGGTGCCGCAACAATCGTTTGCCGCTGACGGTTTCGACCTGGTCATTGCCCGGGCCTTCGCTCCGTTACCAAAATTGCTTGAGCTGGCCCTGCCCTGCCTTAAACCTGATGGTAGCATCGTCGCCATGAAGGGCACCGAGGCTGAAAATGAGCTGGCTGAGGTTAGTGACTGGATGGTGTTAAATCAGTTGTACTGTTCACGGCAAGTTTCACTCGAATTGCCACAATCTGGCGCCCGGCGGTATCTTTTGTTTTTTAAGTTTAAACCACAAGATGTAGAGTAGGTTTTTGACCTTAAATACAAGATGTTGAAGGTCTACGGCTTGGGTCATTTTCGACGCCTTTTTGCCTTTTCTCGCTAAATGGATTGTGTTAATCTTCCGGGTCGCATTAACAGACCTGAGTAGACAAGGATGGGCATGGCTGAAATAATCGCAATCGCCAACCAGAAGGGTGGTGTCGGCAAGACGACCACGACCGTGAATCTTGCGGCTTCTCTGGCGGCGGCCGAGAAAAAAACCTTACTGGTTGATATGGATCCTCAGGCCAACTCCTGTAGCGGTATCGGTATTGACAAGCAAAAAGCCGAGTTGACGATCTATCACGCTCTGCTCGGTGAAGTTGAAGCCCGTGACGCTATCCTCCCCTCGCAGATGCCCCACCTGGATGTTCTGCCGGCCAACAC
>JAUVAJ010000066.1 GCA_030591795.1 Desulfuromonadales bacterium
CAATCTGTTCCGGACTCAGCGCTTCCCCGGGAATCTGCTCATGCTCGTGCGGCCATTGGGAGATATCTGCATTCTGACAATGCAGACAGCGGAAATTACAGCCGACCGTGGCGATCGAATAGCTCTTTGAACCGGGTAGCAAGTGGAACAACGGTTTTTTCTCAATCGGGTCGACATTGGTCGCGATTGCCCGACCGTAGACCAGTGAGTAGAGGACACCGCCCTCGTTAGCCCGGACGCCGCAAATGCCGCGTCCACCTTCGGCGATCCGGCAATTAAAGCGACAGAGGTGGCACTGGACGAATTTATTGTCTTTTGCTTCCCAGAATTTTGCTTCGTGCATGGCTATAATTCCCCGTTAGTTTGTATGGGAAATTATAGCAGATTAGACGATGAAGAGGAAAACAGAGGCAAGATCGGCGGGTTGCGTCCCGCCAGACGCCTTACTTTTTGTGCAAGCGCCAACAAAAAGTAAGCAAAAAATGGCTTTATCCTGGCGGATGGCATCTCGATGACGTTGCTGGGTCGGGTTCTAGCTGCTGATGGCTAATTAATCCGGGCCCTTTCCCTTCGGGCCCTAACTTCACAGGGCTATTGGAAGTAAAAGCTTATAAAAGTGAAGCCTTTGAGTACGTCGGCTAGAAATAAACAATAACCTATGTAGAGCAAACCCCTACTAGAAAAGCAGGTATGTCAAATCAACGCTGTACACTGTTTAATCTGTACTCCAGATATTTAAAAATCTGCAACATCCGTACGCGCATGCCCACTGCAAGTGAGCCGTTTCTTTTGGTTCGTTTTCTTTGCGGCTCACCAAAGAAAATGAACCCGGCTGTCGGGCCGGGACCCGACGCTCTTGATTGTTTGTTTAAAGAAAACCAGGGAAAACCGTCGGGACTCTCCCCGACAGGAGAGTTACTTTTTGTCTAAGCGCTGGCAGAGTGAGCAGAGTGAGCAGTGAGAGCTACGTCGAGCGCACGAGGAGAAGGGCAACGCCGTAGATGGCTGCTTTTCAGCCGCCACCTACACTAAAACATGAATCTGCGCATACTTATATTAAGCAACAACCCGACCCCGACCATGGTCGTGACCATACTAGTGCCGCCATAGGAAAAGAGCGGCAACGGTACCCCGACGACCGGCAGCAGGCCGATAACCATCCCGAGATTGACAATAATATGCCAGAACAGCATGGCGGTAACACCGAGGGCGAGAAACATACCAAACCGGTCACCGGCCCGGCTGGCAACATAGATTCCCCAGCAGACCAGCAACAGATAGAGCACCAGCAACAACAAACAACCGAAAAAGCCCCACTCTTCAGCAAAGACCGAGAATGCAAAGTCGGTGTGCCGTTCCGGCAAAAAGGCGAGCTGTGACTGCGTTCCCTGCATAAACCCCTTGCCGAAAAACCCACCGCTGCCAACGGCAATTTTCGACTGGATAATATGATAACCGGAGCCGAGCGGGTCGCGTTCAGGGTTAAGGAAGGTAAGAATCCGTTCTTTCTGGTAATTACGCAGGTAAAAGAACCAGCCACCGATCGTCGCAACCAAGCCCATTACCGTCAAAGAAATCAGCGTCCGGCGGTGAATGCCGGCAAACAGCGCCATACTACTGGCGATAAAAATAACCAGCATGGCGGTGCCGAGGTCTGGTTGTTTCATAATCATCAGCACCGGCACACCGAGAATCGCGAACGGTAGGACCAGTTGCCGCAACGAGTAACCACGAACCTGCTCATGTCGGCTGAAATAACGCGCCAGAATGAAGATAATCGTGATCTTCATCAGCTCGCTCGGCTGCAGGTTGAAAAAGCCGAGATCGAGCCAGCGTGTCGCCCCCATAGAAGTCTTGCCGACTAAAAGAACCATCAACAGCAGGCCGACATTTATAACATACAGCGGCAGACCAAAATATTCGATATGCCGGTAATCGAAAACCGTCAGAGCCAAGGCGATACACAAGCCGATGCCGAGCCAATAAAATTGTTTTAGATAAATCGGTGTGCCGAGCGTATCCCAGGTCGAGGTTGCACTGTAAAGATTGACAATGCCAACACCAACCAATAGAAGAATCTGCAGCAACAGAACCCAGTCAAAATGTATCAATAAGCGTCGATCAAACATTACTCAGCCACCTCGGCATTGCTTGTAGACCCCTGTTCCAGTTCCGCTTTGCGGCGTTCGGCGCGAACCTTCTCGGCCCGTTCCCGCACGGCCTTCAATTTGGCCGCCAATACCTGTTCACGCTGCTGCTGAGCGGCCAATTCCTTCTCGGCCACCTCTGCTGCCGCCTGCTCCCGGTCAAGCTTCTCTTGCGCAGCTTTTTTACGCGCCGCCGCGACCCGCCACTTCCATTCCCGATTTTTCAATTCAACCATGTCGATGCCAAAATACGCACCTAGAATCTCCCGTGAAATCGGTGCGGCGGCTGTACTGCCGTGCTCTCCATGCTCGACGATTACGGCAACAGCAATCTCCGGGTCTTCAGCCGGGGCATAAGAGACAAACAGGCCATGGTCGCGATGTTTGTACTTGATTTCCTCCTCGTCATCATCTGCCTCGTCATCGGCTTTCATCCTGATGACCTGAGACGTTCCGGTTTTCCCGGCAACAGTAATATTCGGCAAACGACTTGCCCACCCGGTTCCGTGCGGCTCGTTGACCACCGCTTCAAGTCCGGCGTGAAGGATCTCTAACTCGGCAACATCCAGCTGCGTTGTGCTTAGTTGCTCCACAGAATGTTGCATAACCACTTCGCCGTCAAAATCCTCAATCCGGTCAACAATATAAGGCCGCATGACGTGACCGCCGTTGGCAATCGTTGCCGTCATTACCGCCAGCTGCATCGGTGTCGCCAACACAAACCCCTGACCGATTGCGGCAATGACGGTCTCGCCATCATACCATCGATCATTAAAGCGTCGCTTTTTCCATGCTGAATCAGGGATCAATCCGCTCCGCTCACTGTCTGGCAGATAGCCCCCGACCGAATCCAGTCCCAGTTCGCGCGACATTTCGGCAATGCGGTCAATCCCTATTTCCAGACCGACTTCGTAAAACCAGACATCGCAACTTTCACGAATAGCTTTTTTTAGATCAGTCTCGCCATGCCCGCGCTTTTTCCAGCAGCGGAATTCACGATTACCCAGTTTAATCTTGCCTTTACAATCGACTGTGAAATCGGCAGAGACCAAACCGCTTCGCAACGCGGCCAGAGCTGTGACCAGCTTAAAAGTAGAGCCGGGCGGGTATTGCCCCTTCAACGCTTTGTTGGTCAACGGATGACGATCATTCTGTAGCAGCGCCAGCCATTCATCGCCAGTTATGCCCCGGGCGAAAAAAGCCGGATCAAAAGATGGTTTGCTGGTCATGGCCAGGATTGCCCCGGTTTTTACATCAATCGCCACTGCCGCACCGGCCTGATCGCCAAAAGCGGTTTCAGCGGCCTGCTGAATCTGTTTATCCAACGTCAGAAACACCTTAAGACCAGGTCTTGGCTCAAGGGTCTTCAAGGTGCGCAAGCCTTTCCCTTTGACATCGACCTCCAGTAACCTCTCACCTTCCTGACCACGCAAATAACTCTCAAGATACTTCTCAAGTCCGGATTTGCCGACAAAGTCGGTACCACGGTAGTCACTGAACTTTGGGCTACGGAGTTCATCTTCGGTGATTGCACCGAGATAGCCGAACAGATGCGCGCCAAGTTCACCATAAGGGTATGCCCTTACCGGTGTAACCAGAGTCAGAACCCCCGGCAGGTTGATCGCGTTCTCTTGAACCTGCTCAACCGCATCCCGATCAACGTTGACCGCCAACGGAACTGGCCGATAACGCGGCAAAGATTGGCCTTTTTTCCAGTTGGCTGCCAGAATCTCCTCGTCAACCTGAAGATAGCCAGCCAATCGTTTAACCATTTCGGCACTGTCATCCACCTCCTGCCGCAAAGCAGCAATGGTAAAACCGGGTCGGTTATCGACCAGCAGTTCACCATA
Organism: Desulfuromonadales bacterium; assembly: GCA_030591795.1. The sequence continues at coordinate 3,998 of JAUVAJ010000066.1, forward strand.
ACGATCATAGATCGGGCCACGCTCGGCCGCGACCGGAAGATAGCGTATCCGGTTTTTTTCCGAGAGGAGCTGGTAGCGGTCAGCGCTGATAATCTGCAGAAACCAGAGTCGCAGCAGCAACACTGTGAACACCAGCAACACCACGATAATCAGGGCGGTGAAGCGTGATTTCAAGCGGGGAAGATCAACCCAGCGCGATCTAACCTTCATAACGCTCATCCAGGCGCTGCATGCCCGGCACAACCAGCCGGGGGAAGCGTTTTTGCAGATAGGTGACTGTCAGCATCAGCAGGGCGGCTGCGACTATGTTGGCCAGCAGTTGACCCGGGAGGTGCTTAAGCACAATCTGCCACAAGGCCCCGGCTTCAGCAAAGGTACCGAGCAGGACCAGCAGACTGGCCTGAAGTAGCGTCCCGCAGGCGACCAGGAACAACAACAGAAACGGGTTTTCGGCATTGAAGAAATTAATGGTACTGCGGATACTGAAGACAACCAACAACAAAATCATACCGTGTAAGCCAAAAGCGCTACCGGCAAACACATCATAAAGCAAACCGATACTAAAAGAGAAGACGCCACAGGAACCGTATTTTTGACTGATGCCAAGATATACGATCAAGATCAGGATCAAATCAGGTTTCAATTGGAAAGGAAATATCCGGGGGAATACCGCCGTCTGGATCAACAAGCTGACCAGACCGAACAGAGCGCAAAAAGCGATACGTCTCATGGCTTCTCCCTGAGCAAAACCAGAACCTCTTCCAACTTGGAGAAATTGACGGTCGGCTTCACGCTAACCGGTTGGAACAAGCCATACTCAACCGACGAAACATGCTCAACGTAACCGATGGTTAACCCTTTCGGGAAGACCCCACCGGTTCCTGAGGTAACGATCAGATCACCTTCGCCAATATCCTCCAGCCGTAAGGCAAAGTCGAGGGTCAGATTAGCCCCCTTCCCCCGACAAATGCCGCGAGTCCGATTTTTCTGCACCAGAGTGGCCACGGCCGATGAAGCATCGGTAATCAACAGCACCCGCGACTGATGCGCCGCCACGCGGATGGTTCGGCCGACGACACCTTCGGCGACAACCACCGGCATCCCCTCTGCAACCCCGTTATCCGAGCCTTTATCAATAACCACAGTACGGAACCAGCTCGAAGCGTCTTCGCTGATAACTTGGGCCGGCAAGGTTACAAGGTTAACATCCGCCTTGAAATCGAGCAGCTTACGCAGCCGTTCATTGGCTAGACGAATTTCCTGAACCTGCATCAACTCGGCTTTGATCTGTCGATTTTCTGTCAGAAGTCGATCATTCTCGTAACCGGTGTCGATCAACCAGAGGTAATGGGTCCAGACATCTGCCGCTCCCCTCCAGACCTCATCAAGACCACTGTACAAAGGTGCAGTTACCTGCAGAACCGCCCGTTCAAAAATGGTTGATGCTCCACCCCGGCGCAGGTTGGCTGAATAGAACAGCAATGCTGTCAGAATGAGTACGCAGATCAGGATTTGACTGCGATATCGTCTGAACAGTTCAAACATGGAAGGATACTCCGCAGTTCAAGAAAAAAAGAGGGCCGGCGGCCCTCTTCTTGTAACGTCACTCCAGATGGCGCCAAATAACCAGCAAGATGCGTTAGTTTAAGCTGTGCAAAGGACTATGACGAAATAGCAACTCGCTTCAGTAGCTCAATTTCATCCAGCACCTTGCCGGAGCCGAGCACAACACAGGAAAGCGGGTCCTCAGCAATAACCACCGGCAATCCGGTCTCTTCACGCAGCAAAAGATCGAGATTGCGCAACAACGCACCACCACCAGCCAGAACAATCCCCTTGTCAACAATATCAGCAGCCAGTTCAGGTGGTGTTCGCTCCAAAGTGATACGAACTGTCTCAATGATTGTGTTAACCGGTTCTGACAGCGCCTCGCGAATCTCCGCGGCGGTGATATTAAGGGTCTTGGGAATCCCACTGACCAGGTCACGGCCCTTGACTTCCATGCTCCCCTCATCGTCCGAAGGGTAGGCACTGCCGATCTCTATCTTGATCTGTTCGGCTGTACGCTCACCGACCAGCATGTTGTAATTACGTTTCATGTACTGGACAATCGCTTCATCCATCTTGTCACCGCCAACCCGGACACTTTTGGCGTAAACTATCCCCGAAAGCGAGATAACCGCCACCTCGGTGGTGCCGCCGCCGACATCAACGATCATATTACCGGATGCCTCGGTAATCGGCAGACCGGAACCGATCGCTGCCGCCATCGGTTCTTCGATCAGATATACTTCACGCGCTCCGGCTGATTCAGCTGATTCACGCACGGCTCTTTTTTCAACCTGGGTGATGCCGGACGGCACGCAAATAACGATACGTGGCCGGGCCAGGGTTTTACGGTTATGTACTTTCTGGATAAAATAACGCAGCATCTCTTCGGTGATGTCGAAGTCGGCGATCACGCCATCTTTCATCGGTCGAATGGCAACGATGCTGCCAGGTGTCCGGCCGAGCATTTTTTTTGCTTCCATGCCAACCGCCAGAACCTTGCTCTGGCCCATATTGTCCTTCTGTACAGCGACCACCGAAGGCTCACTGACAACGATCCCCTCACCCTTGGAAAACACCAGGGTGTTGGCTGTTCCGAGGTCGATTGCGAGGTCATTGGAGAACATGCCCCAGATTGCATCGAAAAGATTTGCCATTAAAGTCTCACTCCCTAACCGGTCTACGGCGATTGCCGTCCCGTAAAATGTTGTTCACACTACCAAAATTTACCCTCGGTTTGCAAGTGGGAAAAGCAAAAAGTTATTGCTTTTAACCCCCTTATTGTCTAACATTCGCGTTTGTCAAAAAAGAATAATTAGACCCCGTAAGGAGTAAACCAAATATCATGCTTGACCTGATAAGAAAGAAACAGCAAACGACGATTGTAAAACTTGTTTTCTGGTTGATTATTGCCACTTTTGTCGGGACCATTTTTCTGGTCTGGGGCAAAGGGGATGACCGGGGGCCGGACAATCAGACTATAGCCGTTACCGTCAACGGTACGGAAGTGCCGACCGCTGCCTACAAGAATATTTACGACAACATCTACCGCTTTTACCAGAACATCTACGGCAACAGCTTCAATGCCGAGATGGAAAAATTACTCCAGATACCTCAGGTGGCCTACGAGCAAGTCGTCCGGCAGATTCTGCTCGGACAAGAAGGCGAGCGCATCGGCGTTTCGGTCAGCCGGCAGGAAGTGGTCGATGAAATCGCCAAGATCCCGACCTTTCAGGTCAATGGCAACTTCGATCGCAACACCTATGTACAGGTGCTCTCCTACCAGCGCATATCTACCGATGATTTTGAAGCAGATCAGGAACGAACACTGTTTACACAGAAAGCCGAAGCGTTGCTTAAAGATGGCGCGACGGTCAGTGATGCCGACATTGAAGAAGAATTTATCAAGCAAAATGAGAAGGTCAACTTGAACTTCGTCAGCGTCAACCCGTTTAATTTTGAAAAAAGTGTCAAGGTGACCGACGAGGCCCTTGAATCTTTCTACGCCGATAATCAGGAGCAGTTCCGCGCACCGGCCCGTATCTCGTTGCGTTATCTGCAGTTCGATCCGGCCCGCTACATCGACGAGCTGGTTCTTGAAGATGCTGAAATAGAGAAATTCTACCGGCGCAACCGTGACCTGTTTTCTATTGAAGAAGCAGTTACCGCTGCGCACATCCTGATCAAGGTCGATCAAACCGCCAGCGAGGAAAAGAAAGCTGAAAAACGCGAGCTGGCCGAGAAGGTCCTGGCCAAAGCCAACGCCGG
>JAUVAJ010000271.1 GCA_030591795.1 Desulfuromonadales bacterium
AAGCGGAAACCCGCGCCGATGAACTACTCGGCTTTTTTGCCCTGAAGAGCCGCGCTGACGATAATGTCGGAATACTTTCAGGTGGCCTGATGCGGCGCCTGATGCTCGCCCGGGCGCTGGTCAACCGGCCCGACCTGCTGATCCTCGATGAACCGACCACCGGACTCGATCCGCAAAGCAGGCAACTACTCTGGGAAAAACTGGCGGAATTGAAGGAGCAAGGGTTGACCATCCTGCTCACCACGCACTATATGGAGGAGGCGGAACGCCTCTGCGACCGAATGATCATCGTCGATCACGGCACCATTCTGATCGAGGGTAATCCGGCCGAGCTGGTACGACAGAAAATCGGCCATTCGGTGTTGGAAATCACCGATCCGGATCAGGCGATTCGCGACTACCTGAACAATAAAAACTGCCAGTTCGAAGATACCGGCAAGCGCTTGATCGTCCACCTCGACAATGGCGATGATCTGTTTTTCGACCTGACCCGGGATATTCGCTGTTCGGGATGTACCATGCGACCGGCCACTCTGGAAGACCTGTTCCTCAAACTTACCGGCCGGGAGCTGCGCGAATGAATTGGCCACGCCCTGCCAAAATCAGCGGCCGCACCATGCGCGTCTGGCAACGTAATTTCAGCGTCTACCAGAAGACCTGGAAGATCGCGTTTCTGCCGCCGTTGCTTGAGCCACTGCTCTACATCCTCGCCTTCGGCCTCGGCCTGGCGGTGATGGTTGGTGAAATGAGCATCGCCGGTCGACCGATTGCCTACACAACCTTTATCGCACCGGCTCTGATCGCGGTAGCTATCATGTACAACGCTTTTTTCGAAACCACCTACAACAGTTTCGTGCGGATGTATTATCAAAAAACCTTTGACGCACTGTTGGCGACGCCACTCAATCTGGAGGAGATCATTCTCGGCGAGATGCTCTGGGCGGCGACCAAATCGTTGATCGCCGCAACCCTGATGGGGACAGTCCTCTCCCTCTGCGGCCTGCTAACTTTCCCCGGCGCCTTGCTGATCCCGCTGTTTGCCGTGCTCGGCGGCCTCTGCTTCGCAGCGATGGGGATGATCTGTACCGCCCTGGTACCGGGGATCGAGACCTTCAACCTGCCGATCTTCCTCGGCATCACGCCGATGTTCCTGTTCAGCGGCACCTTCTTCCCGCTGCAGAATCTGCCGGGCTGGGCGCAAACGGTTGCCAGCCTGTTACCGTTAACCCATCTGGTCAAGCTGGTTCGTGGCGCCGGCCTGCAGCTCTGGTCAAATGATCTCTGGTTCAGCTTGCTCTACCTGCTGGTCGCAGTCCTGCTTCTATTGCCGCTCGCTATCGGACTGATGGTGCGGCGGATTGTACATTAAGCTAAAAGTCGCCAGATAATCACTGTCCGGCTTTGCGTCTGACCGTCACCGACTCACCACCGATGCCCCAGTTGTCGGTCTCCACTTCATCGATCACGACCACGGTCGTGGCCGGATTCTTCCCCAGGACGTCGACCAGCAATTGCGTTGCGCCTTTAATCAGCGCCGCCTTCTGCTCGGCGGTTGCCCCTTCACGGGTAATCTTGATATTGACATACGGCATGGCAATCTCCCTCAAAAAGTCCGTTTGTTAAAACTTTGCTCCACCAGAAATTTATCATAAAAACGACCGATCGTCGGCGCGATTGAAGAAATTGCGATTTTACCGTACAATCCAAGGCTGATAGTTTGAATCTTAACGGTCTGACAGATCGTCACGGCAAACGAGTGAGGGTAAAAAGATGATTGTTGGCATTGCAGGCAAAGCCGCCTCAGGCAAAACAACCGCCGCCCACTACATGGCAGCGCACCTGCAAGGCGAGGTGCGGATCGTCCCGATGGCTCAGGTTCTGCGTGACGAAGTAGAGATATTTTTACGCTCTATCGGCGCCGCAGAGTACGTCCCGTTAGTCTACGGTTGTCAGGATGACAAAGTGCGCGTCTTTTATATCAATACCGAACAAGCCGTGGCCGCCTGCCCGATCTGGTCGCACTTCACCGCCGAGCATGCCGACATCCAGGATCGCCCAGGGCAAACGGCAGTAACCGTCCGCCGGATTCTGCAGTGGTGGGGAACCGAGTACCGCCGTGCCGAAGACCCAGACTACTGGACCAAGGCCTGGACCAACAAGGTCGAAAGCTTTGATCTGAACACCATCCACATCCTGATCGACGATGTCCGCTTCATAAATGAACTCGACACCGTGCGCGCCGAAAATGGCCTGATCATCAAGATCGAGCGCCCCGGCTTTAACGGTGCCGGCAACCATGCCAGCGAAACCTCGCTCGACGCTTACGCCGACTGGCACCGAGTGATCGTCAATGACGGAACGCTTGAAGACCTCCAGCGACAAATTGATGCCATGACTGATGAACTGCTCATCGAAGCCAGCACGTAAAGAGTTCATGCACCGGCAGAAATCCGACACATTGCCAGAACTGTGATGCTCTATTTTTGGCAAATCTGTATCTGTTTTAAATTCAGTTTTTGCGTGAAGATAAAGCTCAGCGGCAAATCACTCCATAATTTTACCTGCACAGGAACGAACACCGGGAGAAAACATGAAAACCATCGGCTTGCTCGGCGGCATGAGCTGGGAATCGACTGAACTTTACTACCGCCATATCAACGAGGGCGTACGCGAGCGACTCGGCGGACTGCATTCGGCCAAGATTCTACTACACAGCGTCGACTTTGCGGAAATAGCGACTTATCAGGTTAACGGCCAGTGGCACCAAGCCGGCGAAAAACTGGTGGCGGCAGCTCAGGGGTTGCAACAAGCCGGTGCCGACATGATAGTGATCTGCACCAACCTGATGCACAAGGTTGCTCCACAAATAGAACAGAGCCTTGAGGTACCGTTGTTGCATATCGCCGATGCGGCCGGGTGGGCGATCAAAAAGCAAGGCTTGCAACGTGTCGGTCTGCTCGGCGCCAGCTTCACAATGGAGGAAGGTTTTTACCGCGAGCGACTGGCCGAAAAATTCGGCCTGGAGGTAATCATTCCGGAGGACGAAGAGCGCGCAGAGATCAGCCGAGTTATTTTTGAAGAACTCTGCCGGGGTGTATTCAGCGATGCGTCCAGACAGCGCTATCTAGAAATCATTGAAAACATGCGGGCCAAAGGAGCCGAAGGGGTAATTCTCGGCTGCACCGAAATTCCATTATTGATCAAGCCGCATGATATCGATCTGCCATTGTTCAACACCGCCGTACTACATGCCGAAGCAGCACTGACTGACGCTTTAAAGTGCTGAATTACCCGCCTGATCATTATTAAGACACTGCTAAAGTAACAACAGGACTGTTGCAGATTAGTGATTGTGTGTCTGCCCCTCCTCCCAGAACGCCGCAGCCACCGGACCAATCACCTCGCCTTTGCGTCGGGCCATCCGAATCTCGAGATCAAGCGTGCCGGGATAATCGACTATCTGCAGTGGAACCAGCCGTTCGGTAGCCAGTTCCTGCTCAATTATATGTCGATGTAGCCGCCCCCAGCCCATTCCGGCCAGCAGGATCTCCTTCTTGGTCTGATGGTCATTAACATACCAGTGCCGCCCT
>JAUVAJ010000244.1 GCA_030591795.1 Desulfuromonadales bacterium
CTGGTGCCCTCGGTCTGCATCCGGATGTACGCATGCAATATATTCGACCGGAGCTGCCCGGATTTGTACTCGGGGCCATGGCGAGTGCCATGCTTGGCAAAGAATTCAAGACCCGTGGCGGCAAGGCGCCAATTTTTCGGTTTATGGCCGGATTCTTCCTGATCGTTGGCTGTACGGTGTTTATCGGTTGCCCGATCAAGCTGTTTCTACGCCTGACGGCCGGCGACCTGACTACCTGGTCCGGGCTGCTCGGGCTTTTGGCCGGCATCGGTATAGCCACACGCGGCATGACCTCGGGTGTGCATATCGGTCACGGTTCAGAACAACGCGGCGGTGGCGGTATTTTGATCCCTCTGCTGTTCCTGTTTTTTCTGGTGATGTTGTTTGCCCGGCCGGCTTTTATTCTGTTTTCCGAGCGCGGCAGCGCGGCGCAACATGCTCCAGTGTTGATTTCATTGATTGCCGCTCTGGTCATCGGAGTGCTGGCGCAAAGAAGCCGGTTTTGCATTACCGGGGCCCTGCGCGATCTGTTTCTTATCGGGCTGCGCGCACCGCTGTTCTGGGGGCTGGTCGCGATGGTGTTGGCTGCGGTGACTACCAGCCTGTTGACCGGTTCGTTCCGTCTTGGCTTGTATGGTCAGCCCGGAGCGCATCTCGATCTTTTCTGGAGCTTTGCCGGTATGTTGCTGGTCGGCTGGATGTCGGTGCTGATTGGTGGTTGTCCATTCCGACAACTGGTGAAAGCTGGAGAAGGGGACACCGACGCCGGCATGGTTGTGCTCGGTATGCTGACCGGAGCTGGCATTGTTCAGTCCTGGGATATCTCGGCAACGGCTGCCGGGGTTTCGATTTATGGGCAGATTGCGGTTTTGGTTGGGTTGGGTTTTGTGTTGGTTATGTCGATGTTGTTTAGGGAGCGGGAGAGTGTTTAATGGTTTGTTGTCTCGAACAAAGAGAGATCTTTTTTTGAGACAGAGTTCTCTTTTCATTTGAAATGACGATATATAAACCGTCGGGACGCGCCCCGACAAGCGCCTTACTTTTTGTCTAAGCGCCAACAAAAAGTAAGCAAAAAATGTCTCTCACCTTGCGGTGGGCAACTCTATCTTTGTAGTGGGGCAGGTTTTAACGCCTAACCATAAATTGATCCAGGCCTGTTGCGGCCCTATCTGTTGATTGGCTACTGGAGTGAAAAGCTTTGTCATTTGAACAGCAGAGAAGTTTTTTTCCGGCAAACTATAATTAGAATAACGAGGTCAATGTGAGTCTACTGAAACGAAATCCAGATATAGTCTGGCGAGTTGAAAAACAGCGGGAAGCTGAGGTAGCCAAGGCACTGGAAGCCGGTTCTGATCCAGGCGATCAGGGGACGGTGTTGTTGATTATCAACGGTACTATGCATCAGCTCAATATGGTTGGCGGTACAATCTGGCAACTTGTCGATGGCAGTCGGTCACAGGATCAATTGGTTGATCTATTGGCCGACGATTACGCTGTCGATCGTTCAGAACTTGAAGATGATGTATGCACCTTTGTCGATGATCTGGTGCAGAGAGGGTGGTTGATTAATGAGTGAACAATTTACCGAGCTGTTTTCGGCTCCCTTAACCTTTAACTGGACACTCTCCTTTCGCTGCAATTTCAGCTGTCAGCATTGTTACAGCCGTGAAGAGGCCGCAGAGGAGTTGTCGACTGAAGATAATTTTCGGGTCATCGATGTGCTGGCTGAACAGCAGGTGCCGTTTATCAATTTCGGTGGCGGCGAGCCGTTGATTCGTGCTGATCTTTATGACATCGCTGAATATGCAGTCGGCAAGGGACTCAACCCGTCGATGAATTCAAATGGTTGGCTGGTTGATGTCGCCGCAGCCAAGCGCCTTAAAGATGTCGGTTTCAAAAGCGTCGGGATTAGTATTGATAGTGCCGATGCCCATCTACATGATGATTTTCGTTGTATGCCCGGCTCACATGTCCGCGCGGTCAAGGCGCTGCAGGCGTTGCGCGAAGTCGGCTTGCGCAGCACTCTCAGTGCCGTGATCTCAAGGATAAACTATAAAAATTTTCGTGATATTCTTGATCTGGCCAGAGAGAATGGTGTTGATCAGGTTTATCTACACAATTTCAAATGCAGCGGTCGCGGCTTTAAAAACCGTGAAGAACTCGACCTGACACCACAGGAGTGGAAAGACTTCTATATTGAAGCGTTAGCGGTCAAAAATGAGACCACTGATATTAATATTTCCTTCGATGATCCGGTGATTGCATCGTTGCCTGGCTATGCTGAAAACCCGTTGGTGAAGGGGAGTAGCTGTGGTAAACTTTCGCTGCATTTACGCCCGGATGGGGACATTACACCGTGCGGATTTATCCCGCTGGTGGTTGGCAATATTCTCAAGGATGATTTTGCCACCCTCTGGCAGTCTTCGCCGATTCTGGTCAAGATGCGCAATAAGGAAGCCAAGGGAAAATGTGGCGACTGTGGGGCGTTTGAATCGTGTCTTGGTGGTTGTACGGCACGGTCGTTTGCGACAACTGGTAACTTTGATGAACCAGACCCGCACTGTTGGAAATAATTGTAATTAGCCAAATGATTTTAGCGATGTAAAAGTATTGATTATTAATCTACACAGTGTTCAATAACCATAAGGAGGTCTGAAGATGAAGAAATATCAAAAGCCGATGATTGTTGGAACTTCTAACGTTCATCCCTGTTAATTGTCATGGGGCAGCTTAGGCTGCCCTTTGATGTTTTAGGATCTTAATCCGTATGCCAATTGATTCACTCGATACCCCGCTGCGCGTTACTTGGGATCTTTGTGCGCCGGAAATGTCGGCTTCAGATGCTGATGCACAAAAGGTTGCTGAACGTCTGGCTGAGGCGCAGCTGTTTTACGTCACGCTGGAACGAACTCCGTTATTGCATCCGTCCTTTAAGGCTATAGCTGATATGCTTGCTGCAGCCGGTTGCCAACTGTTGGTGGTCAGTCGCGGCAGCTCGGCTGAAATGTCTGCCCTGACAGCATTGCCGGTCGGAGCTACGTTGTTACTCGAGCTGGACGATTTTGTTGGTCCGACTGGTGTCGATTATCGGGAACTGGAAAAGGCCTGCAACGCCATACGACAGGCGGGTGTCAGCTTTGGCCTGTCGTTGATTCCGACCCGTGAGCGACTGGCTCTCATTGGTTCTATACTACAGTTTTGTCTGCAGCAACAAATCCCGCGTTTTAAGTTGCCGAACAGACGGATTAATGATAATTTTTCGGCAGCAAATCGGAGTGAATTGGTTCGGCCTGAGGATGTCGATCTGTTTCGTCAGCAGGCGGCTGATTTTCCAGATTTTCAAGCGCATTTGCAACTTGATGTCCATGACCTGTTTCTCTGGGAGATACTGTTTCCGGATGGCGGCGTTGCGCGTAGTGAATATGGTGGTTGTCAGGCGGCCAACAGTCTGGCGCACATCGATACATTTGGGGTTGTTCATCCCTGTGTCTCATGGCCGCAGCCGTTAGGCTCGCTGTTGGATGCATCGTTTTACGATATCTGGCAAGCAGCTGCCCGTAAGGCGGTACGGGCCGGGATTGCATCGGTACCGACCGGCTGTGTTGGTTGCCGCGACTATGATTTGTGTTTTGGTGGTTGCCGTGGACTATCTCGTATCGACCCGGACTTTAATGGCCGTGATCTGATGTGTGAAGGAACAAGATAATATATGTCGATTTACCTCGATAATTCTGCCACGTCTTTTCCGAAACCGGAAGCGGTCTATCAGGCAGTTGATACGGCTTTTC
>JAUVAJ010000200.1 GCA_030591795.1 Desulfuromonadales bacterium
GCAGACGAAACTTGATGTAGGCTGTAGTGATATCAACCGTCAGAGAATCAAGATGATATTTCAAGGCGACGCGTTGAGCCAGTGGCTCGTCCAGACGCAAGCAGTCTTCAAGCTCTGGCAGACCGAAAAAGATAATATTCAACAGTTTTTTACCAGGAATTTCCAGATTGAGCAAACCGCGAAATTCTTCCATCAACTCACGGCTTTGCAGCATCTGGGCTTCATCGATCAGTATTACGGCTTTTCGGCCTTGCTCCTCAATCTGCAGAAGCCGCTCATAGAGTTGTTTCAGTACGGTCAAGCGATCAGCCGCCGGATCCTGCACTCCGAGCTGCATGGCGATTCGGGTTAAAATCCATTCGGGGTTAATGCTCGAATGAACCATAACCAACATCGATGATTCATATTTACTCTCGTCCAGTGTATCGAGCATACGCCGCGCCAGAGTAGTTTTACCGGTGCCGACACCACCGACCAGAACGGCAAGCCCTTTATTGGAGTTGACCGCATACATCAAGCGAACCAGCGCCTGACTATGCTGCTCACTGTCATAATAGAAACGAGCATCCGGAGCGTTGGAGAAAGGCTCGTGATTTAAAGTAAAATATTCGAGATAACTCATTATCCCCCCACAAAACTACGCTTAATTATATATATGATACACGATCTTTTTTAGCTGATGTAGCCTCGGGCTTCGAATCTGCACCAGCTTTAAGTGCAGGCAACTTCTTTGCGACATCGCGATAACCGGCATCGGTCAGTACAACTTCTTCAAACACACCAATTGCCTCGGAGGTCCGATCGCAATTCTCATAAAATAGACCGAGCTCGTACTGTAAGGCAACCCTTTCTTCAGCGCCAAGCTCAGGTTGCTCCAGAACAGCCCAAAAAATCTGTTCTGCGCCATCCATATCTCCAGTTTCGGCCAGGCAGATCGCTTTTAGAGCCAGACTATCAACCAGGCGACAAGTGTTCTTCATCGCCTTGTCAAATTCTTTAATCGCGTCACCGATCAAACCCATTTCCTTGTAGGCGATACCAAGATTATAAAATGACTCGGCATCCTCAAGGGTAATCTCGACTTCATCCTCCACCGCTTCTTCGGTGGAGTCGTCGGACAGATCAAAAATATCCTCTTCTTCGTCAGCCTCGGTTGCAGCCATAACCTCAGCCGCCAAATCAATAAATTCTTCTTCAGGGGTCGCCGCCGCCTCAGCCTTCAGTTTTTCTATTTCAACCAGTTTCGCCTGTATTTTTTCATTTTCTGGCGTCTTGTCACGCAGTTCCAGACATGCTTTTTCGGCATCGTCAACCAGACCCTGCTGGAGATAAAACTCTACTTCCTCCAGCGCTGCAACAATTTCATCGTCTTCGGTTTCCTGTATATCCTCTTCACTGACTTCCAGTACGGCCTCTTCCGGCTCGTCAATATCGAGTTCTATCTCCAATTCCAGGTCAAGCGATTCCTCGAGTTCTTCAATCTCCTCAAGCTCTTCAATCTCCTCAAGCTCTTCAATCTCCTCAAGCTCTTCAATCTCCTCGAGTTCCTCTATCTCCTCAAGCTCTTCTAAATCCTCGATCTCTTCAATAACATCAACTTCATCGATCTCAATCTCTTCAAAATCATTATCACTGTCACCCATAATCGAATCATCGATTATATCGTTGGACGCGGTTTCAAGAATTTCTATCTGTGTCTCACCCTCCTCAGACGGAAGCTGCGACATGATCTTGAATAGTTTGTCTCCGTCACCAGATAACTCGTAAATAGAACGAAGCGTTCGCAAAACTCTCTCGTCGTGTGGCAGATGTTTATGCAAACGCTCGTAAAGTTGCTTCAACTCGGAAATCTGTTTCGCTTCAAAGAAGGCTTCTTTCCATTCTTCGAGCTCATTAAGTACACGTTTTCTATCGCCGACGCTGAAACAGGCACAAATGTACTTCAATCTATAATCGAGGTTATCGGCAGCATTTTTAAGCAGATATTTAAGTGTCAATGCCTCGTTGTTGTAGTCCTTCTCCTGATGATAGGCATCGACCAGAAGCTCAAGAATTTCCACATCTCCCGGGTTCTCTTTAAGAGCGCCCTTGAGCAGTTTCAACCCTTTTTCAACCTGTCCAGTTTTCAGACAGGCCTCGGAAAATCCGGCACCGACTTTAACATCGCCCGGAAACAACGGCATAAACACTTCGTAAAGCTTGATAATCTTGGAGAAATTCTGTTTTTCACGCAGGAGCGTCAAAACATCCTCAAACTCTTTAAGCCCTTCTGCCTTGTCACCGGTAGCGGCATAGAGTTCGGCGATCTTTATTCGTACATTCAGGTTCTCAGGGTCGAGAGCCTTCATTTTTTGCAGGACACCTACCGCCTCTGCCTGCATTTCGTTCTGTTCGTAATGTTTTACAAGGGTACGGTACTCGGCGATAGCGTTGGCAATCAAACCTTGCTGCTCGTTAAGCTCAGCCAACTTTTGATAGATATCAACCTGTGAAGAGTCAAGCCGCTGCATCTGTTTATATACAGCGATAGCCTTCAAATAGAAACCACGTTCAGCGAAATTACTGGCAACTATTTCATACGATTCGATGGCATCAGCAGGGCGCTTCGCCTTGCTGCAAAGGTCGGCCAGCTTTTGTCGACTGCGCATATCCTTCGGATCGAGTTCTACGATCTTCTGGTAATCCTTGATTGCGCGCGTCGTCTGCCCTTTAATAATGGACTTCTGGGCAGAAGCTAAAAGTTTATCTTTACTGGCCAAAACTACCCTCTCCTAATATATATAAAGTTAACGATAAATGTTAAAGCATTGCAAGGTGAGCTGTCAAGACGAAAGGGGTTGATTTTGCTTATATAATACGACGTTCCACACCTGCCAACCAGCTTTCAAGATCATTTCTGACATCGGAAAAGCCGGGACGGCCCATCAAGGCTGAAGTGAAATTTTTCCCGGCCTCTACACCCGGTTGATTCAACGGATCGATATTAAATAAAGCTCCGGCGAAAAGAGTCTGGATCTGAAGCATAAACAACAAAGCCCCCACGCTCTCAGGTGAGACCGCATCCAGACGCAGAGTAACACTTGGACGCCCGCAACGGGCCAAGGCCGCCGCTGTAGCCTGTTGTTCAGAATTCAGCAATGACCCCGCCGTTTGCCCCGCCAGATACTCTAGCTCCGGGATATCGACTACCTTCGGAAAAGCGATATCATCCATAGCGGCGACCGTAACAAAGGTCAGCATCTTATCCTTGGGCCCCTCCATATAGAGCTGGATTTGTGAATGTTGATCTGTAGCGCCGACCGCCTTGACCAATGTTGGCCCGACCGGATCGACACTGCCATCCAAACGTACTTCCTTACCAAGACTTTCAGCCCATAATTGCTGGAACCAATCTGCAAGGTCACTCAATTGATCGCAGTACGGCATAAACACACTGATCGGCAGCCCCTTGTTATAACCGAGGTATTGTAGCGCCGCATTCAGATATGCCGGATTTTCCATCAGAACAGGAGAATCGAGCCGGCTGGAGAATGTTGCTGCGCCCGCCAGCAGACGTTCGATATCAACCCCGGCGACTGCCAACGGCAGCAGACCAACAGCCGTCAGCACGGAAAAACGGCCACCAACACCATCTGGAACGGCAAATGAACGATACCCTTCGCTTTCAACCAGACGGCGCAACACACCCTTTTCACGATCAGTCACCAAAATCATCTGCTTGACATAATCAGCTCCGTCTGCTGTTTGCAGCCATTGACGGGCAACCAGAAACTGACTCATGGTTTCAACTGTTGATCCGGATTTACTGATGACACAAAAGCAGGTTTTCAGCGGATCTAGGTGGACGAGCAACTCTTTAATCGTCACCGGGTCGACATTATCGAGCACATAAAGCCTCGGTCGACCATTGCGCTGGTTACGATCCAGTTGATTATGCAGCCCCGGCAAAAGCGCCCGAGCAACCGCCGTTGTGCCGAGGGCTGAACCGCCGATACCCAGAACCACAAAAGCATCAAACTGCTCAGCTATCTCGTCGGCCATTTTTCTGATCTGTGCAACAACCTGCTGTTCAAACGGCAGATCGTAAACCGGCAGTTCTCCTTGTTGTCGGCGTTGTTGCAGCTCCGCATGAATCACCCGCGTGCGTTCACATAAAGATTCAAGTTCTGAAATCTCAATCCCTGCTGCCGAACCGACAACATCAGCCATCATGCAGGTATAATCGAGCTTGATCATCTGGACTCTCCGATTGATTTCAAGCGGGCCACTTCCTTGGCTGTCAAGCGACGATACTCCCCGGGCTTCAAATTATCCTCATGTAAAAAGGCATAGGCAATCCGCTTCAGGCGACTGACCGGAAAGCCTAGCGCTTCACACATCCGGCGCA
>JAUVAJ010000112.1 GCA_030591795.1 Desulfuromonadales bacterium
AATCCTGGGTGAATGGCGGGATGGTAAATGTGGACTCGGCGCTGCCGGTCAGGGAGACAATGGTGAGATCATGCAGGGTTCCGAAGCCGGGTAACATTTCAAGCAGCTCGCCAAGGGCTCCCTGTTGAAGAGAGTCGTCCGACAGGGTTGTCTCGACCACGGTTGCAGCCGGGGAGAACTGCCATTGCCCATCACTGGTTTGCCCGATCGGCAACGGTCCGTGCCATATTGAATGTTGCAGAACAATTTGCTCGCGCTTGACGCCATGAAAGGTGAGCGTGGTTACAGCAGTTGAGCGAAACAACTTTCGCTCGTATGCGGTCAGCTCAATATTGAATTGACCGACTTGTGCTGCGCGCTGCAGGTAGGCCGGGAGTTTCTCTTCAATCTGTTTGCCGACTAAAAAAGGCGTGCCGACGCCAGCTGCAACAATCAACAGTACAATAATGACAATTTTCTTCATGATGACCCTTTTTCGGTTAGTGAACGTATGTTCATAGTCACCCGAAAGCATAGGGTATTTGTGCGGACTGTCAACCACAAATTACTATGCTGAGCGCTCAATGTGTTACATGTGTTGCAAGTGCTTGCGCTGGGCCATTCGACTGGCTACACCAGTTTGGAGATAGGAGTTTTGTATGGAGATTGAGCAGCCTTGACTCTGATCGACGACCTGCTCGGGGTTCAGGAACAGTACCTTGATATAGCAATTAATAAGGATATACTAACAATTGAAGCGCAAGGCATTGAGTCTCCCGAAAGGCGCAGAGGTGCGAAGGAATTCCACTATGGTCGTTACCGGCGTCAATTCCGGTTGAGCGAAGCGGTTGACAGCGCAGGGTATCAGCCGAACTGACCCGGGGCGTGTTGACTTTGACTTTGCCGAAAGCAGCCTTTTTTTACTGAAGGAGTATTTTCATGGATACCAACAGATTGACCATCAAGAGCCAGGAAGCGATGCAGGCGGCCCAGACAATCAGCGCCAAACGGGGCCATATTGAGATCGATGGCGAGCATCTGTTGCTGGCTCTTCTCCAACAAGAGGGCGGGCTGATTCCGAACCTTTTGAGCAAGATGTCGATCTCGCCGAACGAATTGATGCAGGCGGTCGAACAGCAACTCGATCGACGGCCAAGTGTTTCCGGTCCTGGGGTGGAAGAGGGAAAGATCTATATAAGTCAGCGGTTGAATCGTCTGCTGGTGCATGCTGAGGATGAAGCCAAACGACTCAAAGACGATTTTATCAGTGTTGAGCATCTGTTGCTGGCTCTGGTCGATGAACAAGGCCGCACCGATGCCGGGAAATTACTGCAGGCACAGAGCGTATCGCGTGACCGGGTACTGGCCAGCCTGACTGAAATCCGTGGCAATCAGCGGGTGTCGAGCCCTGACCCGGAAGCGAGTTATCAGGCGCTCGAAAAATATGGCAGTGATCTGGTTAAGGCGGCCAGGGATGGCAAACTCGACCCGGTTATCGGTCGCGACGATGAAATTCGCCGCGTGATTCGCATCCTGTCGCGCAAAACCAAAAACAATCCGGTGCTGATCGGTGAACCGGGGGTTGGCAAAACCGCCATCGCCGAGGGTCTGGCGCAGCGGATCGTGCGTGGCGACGTGCCGGAGGGATTGAAAGAGAAAACTGTTTTTGCCCTCGATATGGGGGCGTTGATAGCCGGAGCCAAGTTCAGGGGTGAGTTCGAAGAGCGTCTGAAAGCGGTTTTGAACGAGATCCGCGAGAGTGATGGGCGCATTCTGCTGTTTATTGATGAACTGCATACCATCGTCGGAGCCGGTAAGGCAGAAGGGGCGATGGATGCCGGAAATATGCTCAAACCGATGCTGGCCCGGGGTGAGCTGCACTGCATCGGCGCGACGACTCTGAACGAGTATCGGCAGTACATTGAAAAGGACGCAGCCCTCGAACGCCGCTTCCAGCCGGTGCTGGTGGAGCAACCGAATGTTGATGACACCATCAGTATCCTGCGTGGTCTCAAGGAGCGCTTTGAGGTTCATCACGGCGTTCGGATTCAGGATTCGGCTCTGGTTGCGGCTGCGACCCTGTCGAATCGTTACATCTCCGACCGCTTCTTGCCGGACAAGGCGATCGATCTGATGGATGAAGCGTGCGCCATGGTGCGGACAGAGATCGATTCGATGCCGCAGGAACTCGACAGTGCCACCCGACGGGTGATGCAGTTGGAAATTGAAGAGGCAGCCTTGAAGCGGGAGAAGGATAAGGCGAGTCGCGAACGACTTGCGGTTCTGCGGCGTGAACTGGCCGACCTGCGGACGCAGTCCGACAGTCTCAAGGCCCAATGGGATGCGGAGAAAGCCGGTATTCGCATATTGCAGGATCTGCGCGAAGAGATCGACCAGGTTCGCCAGGAGATAGCTATTGCCGAGCGTGATTATGACCTGAATCGGGCGGCGGAATTGACACACGGCCGCTTGCCGGATCTGGAGAAACGCCTACATGCGGCGGAAGAGACTTCATCCCGGCAGGATGTCGGGAAGCGCATGGTTCGCGAGGAAATAAGCGAAGATGAAATCGCAGAAATTATTTCGCGCTGGACCGGAATCCCGATTGCCCGCCTGCAGGAAGGTGAACGAGAAAAGTTGTTAAAACTTGATGCATTGTTGCACCAGCGGGTAATCGGTCAGGATGAGGCGGTGCAGTTAGTTGCCGATGCGGTGATTCGGGCCCGGTCCGGCATCAAGGATCCGAAGCGGCCGATCGGTTCTTTTATTTTTCTCGGTCCGACCGGCGTCGGTAAAACCGAACTCGCCAGAGCCTTGGCCGAGACACTGTTCGACAGCGAAGACAATATGGTGCGGATCGACATGTCCGAGTATATGGAGCGGCACGCGGTCAGCCGCTTGATCGGTGCGCCACCCGGCTATGTCGGTTACGAAGAGGGCGGCCAGTTGACCGAAGCGATTAGGCGTCGACCGTATGCTGTGCTGCTGTTCGACGAAATCGAGAAAGCCCACCCCGATGTATTTAATGTCCTGTTGCAGATTCTCGACGATGGCCGGGTGACGGATGCCCAGGGGCGAACGGTCGATTTCAAGAACTGTGTGGTGATTATGACTTCGAACATCGGCTCGGAATTCCTACTCGAAGGAGTTGATGATACTGGCGGGATCAGCGAATCGGCCCGGACCGCGGTCATGGCCGGTCTGCGTCAGCATTTCCGCCCAGAATTTTTAAACCGGATTGATGATATCGTATTGTTCAAGCCGTTAACCCGGCAGGAACTCGGCCAGATTGTCGATCTGCAAATGGCAGAGTTGAACCTACGCCTCGAAGAGCAGGGGCTGGTGGTTAAACTATCGACTGCGGCCCGCGAGCATATGGCCACTGCTGCCTATGATCCGGCCTACGGCGCGCGGCCGTTACGGCGGTATATTCAGCACCAGCTCGAAACACGCGTCGGGCGGGCGATTATTTCCGGTGAAGCCGGACCTGGCACCGAAGTGCAAATCGGCCTGCAAGACAACGAACTGGCGGTGGTGTTGCAAAAGCCTCAAGCGGCTGGTGACGGTTAACCACTGCTGAATATTAAAGAAATGGCAAGAGGTCTTTACAATCGGTTTGTGGTCAGCTACGGTGTTTCTTTTAACATCTAATCTGGATCTGCAATGCCGAACATTCTTCTGGTCGATGACGTTGAACTTTTTCTGGAACTCGAGAAATCACTACTCGAAGACCTTGACTACGAGCTCGCTACGGCGATGTCGGGCGAAGAGGTTCTGGAGCGAATCGACACCATAAAGCCTGACTTGATACTGCTTGATCTCTATATGGGCGGGTTGGATGGTGATGAGGTCTGTCGCCGTCTGCGGGAGATTGACCGCTGGCGAGCGCTGCCGATAATTATGGTGACAGCTGCCGGGCGACGTGAAGAAGTCGAGCGCTGTCTGCAGGCTGGTTGTGACGATTACGTGACCAAGCCGGTCAGCAAGGTTGAACTTGTAGAAAAAGTTCAACGTCTGCTTGGTGCGGTTAAATCACGTCGGGCACCGCGTGAAACTGTTGGTCTGCCAGTTTACCTGGAAAGTGACAGCTGGTCGGGCACCGTCTGGGCCAGAGATATATCGAGTAACGGCATTTTTATCAAAAGTCTGACTGATATACCGGTCGGCAACCTGGTCAAAATTGCGATTGAAATGCCTGGAACAACGGTGCGATTGGTTGGCAAAGTTACCCGAACGGTCGGCGGCGACACGGGTGGTTTTGGTGTTTATATTGTGCAGCATGATCCGGACGGCAACACTCTTGAGTTGACCGAAGCGGATTCTGTTGAGGTAGATAATGCCGCGCTGGATGTATGCGATGCAGAACTTAAACGGGTGCAGGAGGAGAACGCTAGTATTACGAGCGAGGCTGATAAACTGCACCAGCACATCCGGGAGTTGGAAGACGAGAACCTCGATTTTGCCAACCAGATTGTCCGGATCGAGGAGATAAATAATAACCTGACCAATCTCTATATCGCTTCATCCCGGTTGCATTCGACTCTCGACCGTCAGCTGGTAGCAGAAATTATCAAAGAGATCACCATCAATTTTGTTGGAGCCGAAAAGTTCGCTTTGCTGTTGCATGACGCAGGGAGTGATAATCTCGACTATTTGATGAGTGAGGGCTTTGACGAAGAGACTTTTCCGGCTGAGATTGCCGTTGATCAGAATGATATTTTTGCCCATGTGGTTCAGGAACAGGAAAGTTTCTTTGTTGAAGGTAGCGTCGTGGATGGATCCGACGATCCGTACCAGCCATTAGCGGCCATTCCCCTCATTATCCACGGTGAAGTGATCGGGGTGTTGACTATTTATTGTCTGCTGGTACAGAAAGATAAATTCGAGGATATTGACTTCCATCTGTTTTCGATGATGGCCGAACATGCGGCAACCGCCCTGTTCTCATCTGGACTATATGAAAAATCGGAACGGAAACGCGAAACCTACCGCGGAATGATGGATCTGTTGCTTAAATAGAGTCTGTCGCTATGCTTCGACAATCAACCCTTCAGCAATCGCAAACCTGACCACCTCACTACCGGAAACTTCTGAAACACTGCCGGCAAAGATCTGCTCGGGCGTTCGGGTTCCGTCACAGTTGCGTAGCAGGGTCAAAAAATCCTCTTCTAACGATTCGCATAGAACCTCTTCGCCACGGCGCATGAACAGGGCCATTGAGCCGACCGGGCGGAACAGGCTGACAAACTCTTCCAGATCGACTTCACCCATCTCCAGCAGATCGAGAATTTCATAGGCAAACGGAACCAGCTGGATGTGCGGTGCGCGTCGCCACGGTTTGGTCCAGACATCATCTGGTGGAAGCTCTTCCAGCGGCAGGGTTTCGCCATCGAGCAGGGTCTCGGCATAATGAAAGTGGTAGCGGATCAGGTCGAGGGCAGCCTGCAGCAGGTCGTCACGTTCCAGCTTAAGTAGCAAGTATTGGACATATCCTTCCTGCATCGGCAGAATTTCTTCCGGTCGCCACAGTTCGGCATCGAGCAGCACCGCCCGGAAAACCCCCTGTTCAGTCATCAGCCAGTCGGCAAACCCTTCCAGAAACGGCACAGGCTCCAGACCGGTCATCTGCAATAGCGGCTCAAAGAAGCCGATCGCCCGACCAAGGTTGTAAAACAGATCTGCAGCGGCTGCGAGTTCGTAGGCCCGGCCAAGGTCTTTCTCTGACCAGGTGCTGCTCGACAGGATGCGGTAGGGCGCTGCGGTTTCGGCAACAATGCCGAATTCCGTTTTCTGGTCGAATAGCTCGGTCCCGGGCAACACTGCTAGCGGGAACAGGTCGAGATGATTCGGCCGGTGCTCCAGGGCGATGGTCAGGCTGTCGCGGAAGCCGGTCAGATCATCGAGCGGCAGGCCGAAAATTAGATCGATACCGAAGGTTACGCCGGCTTCAGCCAGTTCGCCGAGTTGCCGGGTGTAAAGTTCAATGTCGAGCGGGCGGTGGATGGCGCGCAGTACCTGGGGTTGGGTCGATTGCAGACCGACTTGCAGTGAACAGGGGAATAGCCCCATCATCTGGATCATTTCTGAATCGAGGTGTTCGATTTTTGCTTCGAGATGAACATGGATATTCGGTGCGTGGGCAGCAATCAGGGCCAGCAACTCTTTGCCGCGCGCAGTCGGAACGTTAAAACTTGAATCGATAACCCAGAGATGGGCAACACCGGCGGCGGTGAAAAGATCAAGTTCAGCGGTGAGCCGCTCCATCGGTATGGTACGAACCATCCTGTCGCCGAGACTGTCAAAACAGTAACTGCACTTGAACGGACAGCCGCGGGCCACTTCCCAGAGCACGCCATGTTTAGCTTGTAAAAGTCCGGT
>JAUVAJ010000012.1 GCA_030591795.1 Desulfuromonadales bacterium
GCCGTATTTATTGCAAGGTGCAACACGATGCCTATCATATTTTCACGGTCGACATTCACTCGATTATGGCTGTCGAGGAGATCGCTAAACTTCTGCATGGGGTCTACGCTGAGAAAAAACCGAAGCTGTCCCGTCTGGCGGATGACATCGGTAAAAAGGATCTACTGATGTTGGCGGTGTTGTTGCACGATGTCGGTAAGGGTGAAGGAACTAATCATGCCGATAAGGGTGCTGATATGGTTCCGACCATCGCCCGACGACTCGGCCTCAAACGTGAGGACAGCTCCCGGCTCGAGTTTCTGGTCCGCCGTCATCTCGATATGGCACACATCTCCCAACGGCGCGATCTTAACGATGACAAAATGATTGATCAGTTCGCCCGAACCATGGAGATGACCGAGACCCTGAAAATGCTCTACCTGTTGACCTTTGCCGATATCAAGGCGGTCGGCCCGGATGTCTGGTCGGAATGGAAAGGGTTTTTGCTGCAGGATCTTTACACCAAGACTTACAATGTGCTTGAGCGGGGTAATTTCCGCTATGACACTCGCTCAGACCGGGTAAAGGAACGCAAACGCAAGGTTGTTCTCGCGCTGTCTGAAGAGTTCGGTGAACGTAAAGTCAAGAGCACTTTGAAAACCATGAGCAATCGTTATCTGCTCTCACACCGTTCGCCAGAAATCACCCGGCATGTGCGACTGGCTCTCGGTCGCAAGGATAAGACTCTGGCGTTACAAGTTGAGCACGATAAGGCCAATGATTTTACCTGGGTCTATATCTCGACAACCGATGTTCCGGGGCTGTTTTCGACTATCGCGGGAGTTATGGCCGCCAACGGTATCAACATCCTCGGCGCGCATATTTACACCCGCAGTAACGGTGAGGCTCTGGATATACTGGAAGTGCGTGGCCAAGCCGGGAGTAAACTTGAAAACCCGAAGAAATGGGCAAAGATTGAAAAGGACCTGAATGCCGCAGTTGAGGGTCGCAAGCGGGTTGCGCAGATGGTCAGTAAGCGGCGTAAGTCATCGCAGCTGCCGGAAAAACCGAAACCGCAATTTGCCGATCGGATCGACCTTGACAACGAAATTTCCGACAATTATACGGTCATTGATCTGTACACCGCCGATGAAGTCGGGCTGCTTTATAAAATAACCAGAACCCTGGCTGATCTTGGTTTATACATCGGTGTGGCCAAAATATCGACCAAAGTTGACCAGGTTGCCGATACCTTCTATGTCCAGGATATTTTTGGCCAGAAAATCAAGGAAGAGGCAAAGCTCGAAGAATTGCGCAAGAGTCTGGTCGAAGCGCTTTCAGGTAATTCAGACAAACACGACGATAAAAAGTAATTCAGATGATGAATATCGATACTGCACTCGATCTATTTTTAAATTACCTGGTCGTGGAACGTGGGCTGTCGCGCAACACGCTCGACGCTTATGGCCGTGATCTGGCCCGCTATGCTGATTTCATCACCCGTGCAAAAATTGACGGACCGGCAGCAGTCAGTTCGTCGGATATTCTGCATTTTTTAACCGGACTCAAGCAGGCCGGCTTGTCCGCGCGTAGTCGGGCCAGGGCGTTGGTCGCTCTGCGGATGTTTCATAAGTTTTTGCATTCTGAGGGGGTTGCCGATGCGAACCCGGCCGATCGGATCGAGGCGCCCAAGAGCCTGAAAAAATTACCGGACACCCTTTCACCGCAGGAAGTTGAAAAACTGCTTGAAGCACCCCGGGGTGAGGAGAATCTTGATTATCGTGATCGGGCCATGTTTGAGATCCTTTACGCGACCGGGTTGCGGGTGTCGGAGTTGATTAATATAAAACTGAGCGATCTGCAACTCGATGTTGGCTATCTGATCGCATTCGGTAAACGGAGCAAGCAGCGGATTGTGCCGATCGGTGAAGAGGCGGTCTCAGCTCTGGACAACTATCTGAAGCTGGCACGTCCGATTCTTGCGAAGGAGGCCGGTGCGGCAGAGGTTTTTCTTAATCGATCCGGTCTGGGCTTGACACGCCAGGGGTTCTGGAAGATTATTAAGCGCCGCGCGCAGCAGACTGGGATCAATAAGAATATCACGCCGCACACCCTGCGGCATTCGTTTGCCACCCATTTGCTGGACAATGGTGCTGATTTGCGATCTGTGCAAATGATGCTCGGTCATGCCGACATCTCGACCACACAGATCTACACCCATGTAACACGTGAACGGCTGAAGAAGATTCATAATCTGCATCATCCACGCAGTTGAGCTGGTAGTGCGGTATATTACTTAAGGATAGGTTTTTATGAAAACGATTGTTCTGCTCGGTGACGGCATGGCCGACGAGCCACTTGAAGAGCTTGACGGCAAGACCGTGCTGCAACACGCCAGCACCCCGAACATGGATCAGATTGCCATTAATGGTGAGTGCGGACTGGTGCACACTGTTGCCAAGGGTTTTCACCCGGGAAGTGATGTGGCCAACCTGTCAGTTTTTGGTTACGATCCAGCCAGTTGTTATACCGGCCGATCGCCGCTTGAGGCTGCTAGTATGGGTGTGGAACTTGCGCCTGATGATGTCGCCTTTCGCCTCAACTTGGTAACTTTGACCGCCAATTACGGCAAGCTATACATGCAAGATTTCTCGGCTGAACATATCTCCACAGATGAGGCAAATGAAATTGTTGCGACTCTGCAGGCTGAGCTTGGTGGTGGCGAGTTCAACTTTTATCCCGGTGTATCGTATCGACACCTGATGGTTTGGCAGGGGGGACGCGATAAACTCACCTTCACGCCACCACACGATATCACGGGACAGCCCATTGATGAGTTTATGCCGCAAGGTGATGGTGCCGAAATTCTGATCGATCTGATGAACTCATCGCAGATGTTGCTCAATAATCATCCGGTCAATGATTTGCGCGAGAAACAACGTAAGCTGCCAGCCAATTCGATCTGGCTCTGGGGGCATGGGCGCAAACCACAAATGCCGACCATGCAGGAGAAGTTCGGTATTACCGGCGGCGCTGTTATTTCTGCTGTTGACTTGATCAAGGGGATCGGTATTTATGCCGGACTCGATGTGATTGAGGTGCCTGGCGCGACCGGCTATATCGACACCAATTATCGTGGTAAAGCTGACGCTGCGTTGGCTGCCTTGTCCCGGCAGGATTTTGTTTATCTCCACGTTGAAGCGCCGGACGAAGCCGGGCACAGCGGCAGTGTTGAAGATAAACTATCTGCCATTGAATCCTTTGATCGCGAAGTGGTCGGCCCGGTGCTCGAGGGGATCAAGAAATTCGATAACTGGCGGGTGTTGGTGTTACCTGATCATCCAACTCCGGTCGCTCTGCGGACGCATACTGACAAGCCGGTGCCGTTTGCAATTCTCGGTTCGCAAGGCGAGTTTGCCGGGGGACGCAAGGCTGCTGCCTATAGTGAAGCAGAAGCTGAAAAAACTGGGATTGTATTTAAAAAAGGTCATCTGTTGATGGCGAAACTGCTGAAAAACAAATAATTTACCGTTTGAGCTTTGTCTGTAAAATAAAAGGCCACCATCATTTTGATGGTGGCCTTTGCTATGGTCAGAGGTAATCCGGCAAGATTACCGGCAGCGTAAAATAATACGAGGTAGCAATGTCTTGAATATTCAGTCTCGGCGTTCGTTAGTGTAGTTGAGTTGGGTTACCGGGCCGACTTCATCAGGCGGGTAGAGGAGTCGGTCTTTGTTGAGGTTTTTCTCTTCCTCATTATAGGAGCGAATCAGTTTTTCGCGCTCAGCCTTATCCGCTACTTCAGGAAGGTCCCAGTCGAGAGGTTGCTTAGTTTTGTCTTTACTCATCTTAACCTCCGCTAATCTTAAGTTCAGCAAGATTACCACTTGAAATGTTATGAGTCAAGCCATGAGTACCATAAGTGGTATTTGCTAACGGCTAAATAGTTAAGATTATAACTGGCGATTAAAGTTCCTGTTTTTTACAAGCCCGAAGCAGGTGATCGCAGAGGGTGACTGCTACCAGCACCTCGCCGCTGGTGCCGATGGCGGGCATTATGTCGTTGCCGGCGTAGAAGTATTGCCGGCCATGACCGGGCAGGATTCGAATTGAAGCTTTGAGGAGTGAACTGGTATCGTCTTTGCGGATCGATACACCAATCTTCGCTTGATCCTGGACAGCGGGGTGCAGATCAATAAAGGGAAGCAGGGGGGTAAGTTTCTTCTCGATCTTTTTGATAATAGTTGCGTGTTCCGTACCGGTCGAAGCGGTTTCGATTCTTCCATGTAAGCCGGCTGGGGTCTGCTCCAGGGTCAGGCGTATTGGTGGCGAACCGGCGATAATGACATGTGGCATTAATAAATGTGAAACCTTGTCGCCGAGCGGTGCAGTCAACAGGGTCTGGTGTGCCTGGTTGCTGGTCGGAGTAGATTGTTGCTCGCACAGGGCGGCAGCAGTGCGATCGGCTATTATCAGATGGTCGGCGGTGACGATACGGTCACCGGCAAACAGCAACTGAGTTCTCCCGGCTTTACTGATGCGAATGCGCTGCAGATCGGAGAACTCAGCTTCAGTGCCGTGAAATTGCTTGGCGCGATGGCGCAACAATTCATCTAGGCCACTCTGAAATACGCCGGTTGTGCGCCCCAGGCCACTCCAGATCAGGGCGCACTCAGCTACGGTCAGGCGGCTCGGTGGTGTCAGAGCAAAACCACCGAACAGGGTGCCGAGTAATTTGCGGCCGGCGTCATCGGCAAACCCGGCAAGTCGATCTTTCAGGGTTTGTTTGAATGATTGGTATGGGACATCACCGCGGAAACTACGAAACTTGAATTTTTGTCGGGCAGCAATTCCGGTTGCTGGCAGACCACCGGCATCCCAGAGCATATCCTCGATCTGTTCGCCGAGGGTAAACAGATCGTCGAGGAATTTTTCGACCTCGTGATGTGAATTCGGCAGCTCACGCCGAAGTTCATCGGCCAACGGTTTGCGTGGGTGCAGGTCTATTCGTTGCTTCGGGGTTATCAGCTGGAACGGCAGTGAGGCACTCCGGCAGGAGTTTCCGTCGAGAAAATCAAGAATTCGCTCCAGTAGCAGCGATGAGGTAACCCAGGCCGCGTGTTGAACGTCATCCGGGGCTACAGTAAGGATTCTGCAGCCCTTTTTCGCCGTTAGAGCAGAGGTCAGGCGACCGGCGAGACTACTGCCAACTATTGCAATATCGTAATGGCTCTGCTTTGGCGGTAGATTCTTGCTCATTGTATTAACCCTCTGATTCAGGAAGACGACCGTCGACGAGGTCGACTTCGCTATACAAATTTACACCATTTTTCCGTAGCCGAGTTGTCGTGACTCCCGAACCTGTTATCAACTCGCCGTTGCAATAAACATTGTTGACGCCGCAGGATGGACTTTTTTCCTTGAGCAGGGCGATTGAACAATTGCAGCGATTAGCGATCTCGACTGTCTGCTCTGCACCGAGTAAGAATGCGGCACTTACATCTACACCCAGGCAATCGAGCAACAAGCCGTTACCGGCAAGCAGGGCGTTTCCGTCACCGGTTTTGAACTCGGCCGCAGGACGTGGCGTCGGCAATCCACCGAGCTGCTCCGGGCAGACCGGGATCGGCAGCCAATTGCCAGCCTCAAGAAAATCGATAACGGCATCGTTGCCCCGGGTTTCCCCATCATAACGGGTTTTGAGCCCAAGCAGACAGGCGCTGACGAGAATTGTGCGCGGGGCAGAGTTAAGCATCAGGTTGACTCAGTTGTTGCCGGGAAGAGGCGGATTAATCATGGCGGTCTGTGCGGTAGGTAGTGGTGGGTCGATAAGCACCCGCCGCCCGACTATTTTTAAGCGTCCTTCAGCCAGGAGCTGAATTGCATGTGGATAGATACGGTGCTCTTCGACCAGAATCCGTGCGGCCAGGGTCTGCTCGGTATCGTTATCCAGCACCGGGACAACCGCCTGGACAATGATCGGTCCGGTATCAACCCCGGCATCGACAAAATGCACAGTACAACCGGCAAACCGGGAACCGTATTCGATCGCCTTGCGTTGCACGTGTAATCCCGGGAATGCCGGCAACAAGGCCGGATGGATATTCAGGACTCGTTGCGGGAAGGCGTCGAGCAATGTTTCAGTAACGATGCGCATGAAGCCGGCCAGAACAATAGTATCGGCACCGATTTCTTGCAACGCCTTGACGATTTCACGATCAAAATCTTCCCGGTTGTCGTACTGGCGATGGTCGATGCATAAGGCCGGTATGCCGGCCTGACGTGCCCGGTCTAATGCTCCAGCATCCGGATTGTTGCTGATTACCAATACGACTTCAGCCTGAAGTGATCCGTTTTGGCAACGATCAATAATTGTCTGCAGGTTGGTGCCGCCGCCCGAGGCCAGTGCCCCTATGCGCAGTTTGCGGCTCATTCTTCGGCCAGTTCGACCTGCACAGAATCGTTAGTCAGGGCAATTTTACCAATCACAGAGGCAATCTCTCCGAGGCCATGCAATCTGGACAGGATATCTTCTACCTCATCTTTATTAACGACCAGTACCATGCCGATGCCGTTATTGAAGGTGCGGTACATTTCCACCTCATCGATGTTGCCGCCTTCACGCAGTAACTCGAACAGGGCAGGAATCTCCCAGCTCCCTTTATGCAATATCGCTTTGCAATGTTTTGGCAGAACACGTGGAATATTCTCAAGTAATCCACCGCCGGTTATGTGCGCCATCCCCTTAATGGTAAAGTCGCGAACCAGGTTGAGGATGCTTTTTACATAAATTTTTGTCGGCGTCAGCAACGCTTCGCCGAGCGGTACATTCATCCCTTGTGCCGGCTGATCGAGCGGCAGGTTGAGAGTCTCTATAACAATCTTGCGCGCCAGTGAGTAGCCGTTGGAATGCAGTCCGCTTGAGGCGAGACCGATAATCACGTCGCCTTCGTGGATGCTCGACCCGTCGATCAGGTTGTCGCGGTCGACAACACCAACGGTAAAGCCGGCCAGATCGTATTCCCCTTCCGGGTACATGCCGGGCATCTCGGCGGTTTCGCCGCCGATCAGGGCACATCCAGCCATTTTGCAGCCAGCGGCGATCCCCTTGACTACTTCTGCCGCCTTCTCCGGCGCCAGCTTGCCGGTGGCGAAATAATCGAGGAAAAAGAGTGGCTCTGCTCCCTGGACGATAATGTCGTTAACGCACATAGCAACGAGATCGATACCGACACTGTCGTGTTGGTCGAGCATGAAGGCGAGCTTCAGTTTGGTGCCGACACCATCGGTTCCGGAGACCAGGGTCGGGTTCTTGTACTTATCGGTATTCAGAGAAAACAGGCCGCCAAAGCCGCCGATATCGGTCATAACTTCGGGGCGCATGGTCGATTTGACCAACGGTTTAATCATCTCAACAAAACGATTGCCGGCATCGATATCAACACCGGCGTCTTTGTATGTTGCTTTCTTCTGACTGGACAATGGACGACTCCTTGGATTCCTTGTAAAAACCTGCCATTTTAATAGAACAACCCATCCGCCTTGTCAATCTCTAAGTCGTGAAAACCGGCCGATTATGCCAGGTTTTTCTTTGCAGATTGCGCCTGCCTGCCTTATGATGTGAAGCCGATATGATGCTGTTGCTCGCTGGAAGGGTGCGCTTAAGTATGGAGCATTTATGACTGACTCGCCAGCAACAGTTATCCGGACCATGCAGACGGCAGATATTGAAGCTGTAGTTGCTGTTGAGCAGCTGGCTAACCGACACCCCTGGAGTGCTGACCAATTTCTTGCTGAACTCGATAACCGTTGTTCTGTTGTCGATCTGTGTTGTCTTGATGGCGTGGTGGCCGCATTTCTCTGTAGCTGGTTGGTAGTTGATGAACTACAGATTCAGAATGTGGCGACACATCCTCTGTACAGGCGCAAAGGGTTGGCGGTTGCATTGTTGACCAACCGTCTTGACCAGGCCAGGCAGGCAGGGGCGGTTGTTGCGCTGCTTGAAGTGCGGCTCGGTAATACCGGGGCGATTCGTCTGTACGAACAGCTCGGTTTCCAGCAGACCGGTCGGCGCGGCGGTTATTATTCGGACGGTGAAGATGCGTTGTTGATGGAGTGTGATCTTGCAACTTGATGTCTTTTAGATGCTCTTTAAATACTTTTTGCTGATCGTCTCGTAAAAAAGAACCAGATGGCTAAGTAAAAATTTCGCACCACAAGGCGTAACGGTTTTTTAGGGGCGAAGGCCTACATATTGTAGGTCGAGGTTCTGAAAAAGCGCTGCAACGCAGTCGGGCGGACTTTTTGCGACGCCATCTTTTATTGAACAGCTGAACAAAAGGGAAACAATGAAGAACTACAAAACTATTATCTTATCCAATCAGGAGATCTCACCGGGCTATTTCCGGATGCGAATTCTGGCCCCCGGCTTTGGTGCTCAGGCCCGATCCGGGCAGTTTGTGATGTTCCGGGTGCAACGTTCGTTGCCACCGCTACTGCGGCGTCCGTTCGGCATTTTCAAGGTCGGTATTCTGCCGCCTGATTGTGAGGGGATGGAGTCGAAGGAGTACGTTGAAATTCTCTACAAGGTCGTCGGTCGCGGCACAAACATTATGTGTGAACTCCATGAGGGTGATCATGTCGAGCTGCTCGGGCCACTCGGGACCGGTTTCTTCAGCACCTCTACGACAAAGGAGAAGATTCTGGTCGGTGGCGGTATCGGCCTGGTTCCGCTCTATATGCTGGCGAGTGAACTGGTTGGCGAGAGCCCGGTGCGACTGTTAATGGGGGGACGCAACCGGGATGACATCCTGGCGGTGACTGAATTCGAACGTCTCGGCGTCGAGACCTACGTCTCAACTGATGACGGCAGCCTGGGTGAAGAAGGCTTGGTTACCGTTGTGCTGCAACGCAAACTGGAAAAATATCCGAATGCTGAGGTCTATGCATGTGGCCCGATGCCGATGTTAAAGGCGGTCCAGCAGATCTGTCACGCCAAGGGTGTTGCTTTGCAGGTCTCGCTTGAAGCCCACATGGCCTGTGGCGTCGGTGCCTGTCTCGGGTGTGTGGTTAAGGGCGCCGGTCATAGCGAGGAGTCGCCACAGTATCTATGTTGTTGCAAGGCTGGGCCGGTGTTTCGGTCCGAGGTGCTGGATTGGGAGAAAATGGACGATGAGTCCGGTGGAGGGTGCGCATAATGAATGACAAGAACCTGTTAAGTGGCAAGCGTCCAGATCTGTCGGTCGAGGTTGCCGGCATCAAAATGCGCAATCCGATAATGCCGGCCTCCGGTACTTTTGGTTATGGCGAAGAATACACACCGTTCCTTGACATTGAAAGGATCGGAGCCGTGGTGACCAAGGGCTTGTCGCTTAAACCAAAGGCTGGCAATGCTATGCCGAGGATTGCTGAAACAATTAGCGGTATGCTCAATGCAATCGGCTTGCAGAATGTTGGTATTGATGCCTTTATCAAGGACAAAATTCCGTTTCTCAGTCGTTTTGATACGCCGACAATCGTAAACTTTTTTGGTAATACTTTAGAAGAGTATGGCGAAGTTGCTGCGCGCTTGAATGATATTCCTGAGGTTGCCGGTGTCGAGTTAAACATCTCTTGCCCTAATGTCAAAAAAGGTGGAATCGTTTTCGGTACCGACCCGGTTGCGGCCAGTGAAGTAGTTTCCCTGGTTAGATCTAAACTCCAGAAACCGTTAATCGTGAAGTTGACTCCGAATATCACCGATATCACAGTTATTGCCCGAGCGGTTGAAGAGGCAGGTGCGGATGCAATCTGCTGTATCAACACTCTGACCGGAATGTCGGTCGACATTCGGACCCGTAAGCCGCGTCTGTCCAACAAGGTCGGCGGACTGTCCGGTCCGGCGATAAGGCCGGTCGCTGTGCGGATGGTGCATCAGGTTGTGCAATCTGTTAAAATTCCGGTAATAGGCGTAGGCGGCATTGTCACCGCCATGGACGCGCTTGAATTTCTGATCGTCGGGGCAACGGCAGTTCAGGTAGGAACGGCCAATTTTGTTGATCCGGCGGCGATGATTTCTATTATTGACGGGCTTGAGGCTTTCTGTATCGAGGAGGGGATTGACGACATTCATCAGGTCATCGGCAGTCTGCAGGCCTGACGTTGCGTCTACCCCCGAAAACATCAGGGCGTTAACGGTATGGATGTAATTACCACGCACATAAACGCGGATTTTGATTGTCTCGGGGCAATGGTTGCGGCCAAGCTGCTCTATCCCAAGGCAGAGATGGTGTTTCCTGGGGCGCAGGAGCGCAACCTGAGGGCATTCTTTGTCCGCAGTACGATTTATGCCTACAATTTCAAGCGGATCAAGGATATCGATCTAGATCAGGTGAAACGGCTGATTCTGGTAGATGTCTGTCAGGCGGACCGGATCGGACCGTTTGCTGCTGTTGCCTTGAACCCTGATGTTGAAGTGCATATTTACGATCATCACCCGGGTAAGTCCAAGCTTCAGCCAACTCAGTCGCATGTCGAGCAGGTTGGTGCGACGGTCTCGGTGTTTGCACGCTTGTTTATGGATAAAGGGATTCGTCCCGACCCGGATGTAGCTACCCTGATGATGCTCGGCCTTTACGAAGACACCGGCAGTCTGTTGTTTAATTCGACAACCGGTGAAGACTTTGCTGCCGCATCTTTTTTGCTCTCCTGTGGTGCTGACCTGAACGTTGTCGCAGATTTTCTGACCCAGGAGCTGACCGCAGATCAAGTTGCGCTCCTGCATGAGCTTATTAGCTCCCGTTTCGTCCTCACCGTCAACGGTATCGATGTTTCCATCGCCCATGCTTCTTCTGATAAGTTCGTTGGCGATCTGGCGGTTTTATCGCACAAGCTCAAGGATATGGAGAACCTGAACGCCCTGTTGGTCGTAGCCCGCATGGGCGACCGAGTGTTTATGGTCGGGCGTTCGCGTATCTCTGAAGTTAACGTAGGAGAAATTCTGGGCGAATTCGGCGGCGGTGGTCATCCTTTTGCAGCGTCGGCAACTGTACGGGATGAGACCCTGCTCCAGGTTCTCGACCGTATTTCAGAGGTTCTTTCTCTGCATATTTTACCCGTTTGGGAGGCGCGACATCTGATGTCTTCGCCGGTCAAGTCTGTCGGTGTCGCGGATTCGATTCGCAAGGCCCGAGAAATTCTGAACCGGTACAACCTGAACGCCCTACCGGTTATGGACTCGAATCTGGTAGTCGGTATCATCAGCCGCCAGACCGCTGATAAAGCAGCGCATCACAAGCTGGATCAGGCTGATGTGGCGGAATATATGACCCGGGAAGTTGAGCCGGTCGCCTCGACTGTGTCGATCAGTGCTCTGCAGGAATTAATCGTCAATCTGGGGCAACGCATTGTTCCGGTTGTCGATGGTCAGGACCTTGTCGGAGTTGTGACCCGTACTGATTTACTCCGGCATCTTGTGACTGGCGCCCAGAGTTCTTTGCGTGGCAATACCATTAATGGCGGCGGCCATCATGTGCAGAAAAAACATCTGCTCCGGTTGCTCAAGGCTCAGCTGCCATCAAAGATAGTCAATCTGCTTGCTGAGTTCGGGCAGATTGGTGATCAGATGGGTGTCGGCGTCTATGCTGTTGGCGGTTTTGTCAGGGATCTGCTGCTGCGCAAAGAAAATTATGATATCGATATTGTTATAGAAGGTGACGGTATTGAGTTTGCACGGCAAGTCGGCAAGGTAATGGAATGTCGAATTCGCCCACATGAAAGGTTCGGTACGGCAGTTATTATCTTTCCTGATAATTTCAAGGTTGATGTTGCATCGACCCGAACCGAGTATTATCTGGAGCCCGGCGCTCTACCCAAGGTGGAGCATTCTTCAATAAAGCTCGATCTTTATCGCCGTGACTTCACCATAAATACGCTGGCGCTGACGCTGAATGCCGATAATTTTGGTGATCTGCTCGATTTCTTTCAAGCGCAAAGAGATCTGCATGAAGGAGCCCTCAGGGTATTGCACAACCTGAGTTTTGTCGAGGATCCGACCCGGGTATTTCGTGCCATCCGTTTTGAACAACGCCTGAATTTTCATCTTGGCAAGCATACTGAAGCGCTTCTCAGCAGCGCGGTGCGGATGGGCTTTGTAGGAAAAATCGGTGGTTTCAGGGTTTACAGCGAATTACTGCACATTTTCAATGAGGCAGACCCTGTCTCATCGGTAAAGCGAATGAACGATCTCGACCTGCTCAGTTGCCTGCACCCGGCGCTGACCTGGGATGATGACTCGGTGCTGCTGTTTGAGGAAACGAGACGCGCATTGCATTGGTATGAGTTGCTATATACCGGTAAAGAGTGTCGTAGCTGGCTGGTATATATGTTTTGTCTGACGGCAACATTACGTCCGGCTCAGGTTGAAGAATTCTGTCAGCGACTTAATGTGCCGCCGCGTATTCGCTCGATACTGGTTGGCCAACGTAGTGACGTGCTGGCGGTTAGCCGTAAACTGGCCCAGAGTGCCAAGCGAAAAAAAACACCTAAAAACAGTCTGCTCTAC
>JAUVAJ010000032.1 GCA_030591795.1 Desulfuromonadales bacterium
AAAAAGAGTTTATTCTACCGACTTCCGCGCTGATCTGTCCCAACATGAAGCTGACCTCGATTGAGGATGTGCTTAAAAGCCTGCAGACCATGAGCCCGGAGATCACTGTGGCTGAGGATGTACGCCGCAAGGCGCAAGTAACCCTCGACCGCATGCTGGCTGTGCCGCGCGACTGACTGCAGACAAAACACAACCTTACAGGCGTGCCGCGGCACGCGTGTTTTTTTTGGGAACTGAATGCCTGAAACTGACACTCGCATCGACGCCAGGCACGCCACCTGCCGCTCAATCATCGAAGGGGCTCTCGAGCACTCGCGGCTGGAGGTGCATGGTCTGACCGGCAGTGCTGAAGCGAGGCTGCTCGCCGACCTGATCAAGCAGAGCGACCGGCCTCTGGCGATTCTGGTTGCCGATCAAAAGCAGGCCCGGCAGCTGAGCACCGATCTCGCTTTCTATTCCAGCCGCCGCGATACGATAGCCCTGTTCCCGCACTGGGAAGTCGGCGCCTACGACCCACTCTCACCACATCCGGAAGTTGAAGCGGAACGTCTCGCCACCCTGTCCGGCCTGCATGAAGGTCGATTCCGGGCCGTCATCATCACCGTTCGCGCACTAATGCAACGAGTCATGCCGCGGGCGGTCCTCAATGACCTCTGTCTGCGCCTGCAGCCGGAACAGAGCTATGCACGGCCACAACTGACCGAGAGTCTGCTCAGCCTCGGATACCAACCGGTGCCACTGGTCGAAGATCGCGGCACCTTCTCGTTTCGCGGCGATATTCTCGATATTTTCCCGACCGCCAGCAGCGAACCGGTCCGCCTCGATTTCTTTGGTGACGAACTGGAGCAGATCCGCCCTTTCGACCCCGTCAGTCAACGCAGTGCCACCAAGAGTACTCGTGAAATCCTGTTATTACCGGCCCGGGAGCTGGTTCTGGCCGGCGAGCACCGACAGACCTTTCTCGACCGCCTGCGTGAGCGTTG
Organism: Desulfuromonadales bacterium; assembly: GCA_030591795.1. The sequence goes on from JAUVAJ010000032.1 coordinate 984, forward strand.
TGATGAATTGAACATGCCACGCACCCGACGCGAGGCGCTGCTCGATGAAATCCGCGAAGGGCTGCTGGCACCGGGCCGTGAATTCCTACTGCCGCTCAACTATGACCAACTCTCCACCCTGTTCGACTACCTGCCCGGCTTTCGCTGGGTACTGAGTGCGCCGACCGCCATCGAACAGGCGGCCGACCAGTTCGCCGCCGAGATTCGCGCGGCAGAAAACCGGATGCGTGATACCGAAGCGGTGTTTGTGCCGGCGGCCGAACTGTTTCTGACGCCACAAGAGACATTAAGCCAGATTGACGCTGCACCGCGCGTCGACCTGACCCGTCTGCAACTGTTCCATCTCGAAGCCGACTGGCCGCTCTACCGGATTACCACAGAAGGGAATACCGGCCTGCTCGACGACGCAACCAGCACCGGTGCCGGACTCGACCTGCTCGCCGCAAAAATCACCGCCTGGCAGCAACAGGGCTGGCGTCTGCTGCTGGTCTGCCATCAGACCGGACAGGCTGAACGCTTGCAGGAGATGCTCGAACACCACGAACTCAGCGTCCCGGTCGACCCGGAACTGCGCCTGGCGCAGCTGGAAAAGGGTGCGGCCGCCATCTGTGTCGGCGACCTCAGCAGCGGCTTCCGTCTGCCGGATGAACGCTTGGCGGTGATCACCGAAGAAGAGATTTTCGGTAGTCGTGCGCACCGCCGTAGCCGCCGCGAAACCAAGACGGTGATGTTGCCGTCGCTGGCCCAGTTAAAAGAAGGCGACTTCATCGTCCATACCGATCACGGTGTCGGCCGCTACTGCGGATTGCAGCACCTGCAGACCGGCCGGGTTGCAGGCGACTTCATGTACCTCGAATACGCCGGCAAAGATCGTCTCTATCTGCCGATCGACCGGATCGAACGGGTGCAAAAATATGTCGGCGCCGAGGGACATGAACCGAAGCTCGACAAGATGGGCGGCAGCGCCTGGGAAAAAGCAAAGATCAAGGCCCGCTCAGCGGTCGAGGAGATGGCGCGCGACCTGCTGAAAATCCAGGCCAAACGCAAGATAAATAAAGGCTATGCCTACCCGCCGGCCGATAGCGAATTCCATGAGTTCGAGGCCGCCTTCCCGTATGAAGAAACCGACGATCAGCTGACCGCTATCGAGGATGTCCTCGGCGATCTGCAATCAGACAAACCGATGGATCGCCTGGTCTGCGGCGATGTCGGCTACGGCAAGACCGAAGTCGCTATTCGAGCCGCCTACAAGGTCGCCCTGGCCGGCCGCCAAGTCGCCCTGCTGGTGCCGACCACGATTCTGGCGCGCCAACATCTGGAAACTCTGCGCCAACGCTTCCACGGCACCCCGGTCGAGATCGACATGCTGTCGCGCTTGCGTAGCACTGCCGAACAGAAAAAGGTTCGGGAACGACTTGCCGCCGGACAGATCGATATCATTATCGGCACCCACCGCCTGATTCAACGCGATATCCGGTTTAAAGATCTCGGCCTGGTAATCATCGATGAAGAACAACGCTTCGGCGTCACTCATAAAGAAAAACTGAAACGGTTCCGCGCCGAAGTCGACGTGCTGACCATGACCGCCACGCCGATACCACGCACCCTGCAGCTTGGCCTGCTCGGTCTGCGCGACCTGTCGGTAATCGACACCCCGCCGGTCGATCGTCTGGCGATCCGGACTTACGTCACCCGTTTTGATGATGAGTTGATCCGGCAAGCGATTCTGCGCGAACTGCAACGTGGCGGCCAGGTGTTCTTTGTCCACAACCGGGTACAATCGATCGGGGCAATGGCCGAATTCCTCGCGCAGCTGGTGCCGGAAGCCAAGATCGCCGTCGGTCACGGCCAGATGAACGAACATGAGCTGGAACAGGTAATGCTCGACTTCATCGAAGGCAAGAGCAATGTTCTGGTCTGCACTACTATCATCGAAAACGGTATCGACATTCCACGGGCCAACACCATACTGGTCAACCGGGCCGACCGCTTCGGCCTGGCGCAACTTTACCAGCTACGCGGCCGGGTCGGACGCTCTGACCGGCGCGCCTACGCCTACCTGTTGATTCCTGGTGAAGGGGTTCTTAACCACGACGCCCGCGAACGCTTACGGGTTCTGCAGGAGCAGACCGAACTCGGCGCCGGCTTCCGCATCGCCAGCCACGACCTGGAATTGCGCGGCGCCGGTGAGTTGCTCGGTGGTAGACAGGCCGGGCAGGTCACTGCCGTCGGCTTCGAGATGTACACCGAACTGCTCGAGGAGACGATCCAGGAGTTGCAAGGGCTGGCAAAGGAAGATCGGATCGATCCGGACCTGCGTCTCGGTGTTTCGGCCTTCCTGCCGGAAACCTACCTGCACGACCCGAATCAGCGTCTGGTCTTTTACCGCCGCCTCGCTTCGGCCGAATCCGACCGGGCGGTGTTTGAACTGGCGGATGAACTGCGTGACCGCTACGGTGCTCTGCCGGAAGCCGGACTGCTGTTGCTGGAGGTCATGAAACTGCGCGTGATGCTCAAACAACTCCGGATCGAAGCGGCCGAATATGACGGTCGCCGCCTGGTCTTTGCCTTTCACGCCAGCACCCAGGTCAAGCCGGAGACTATCCTGGCCCGGTTGCAGCAACCGGACGTACCATGCAGTTTTTCCCCTGACTACCGACTGTCGATCGATGTCGGGAAACTCGAGGACAAAGCGTTGCTGTTACAGGCCAAAAAAGAATTGCAAGCGTTTCTGCGGATATGCTAGCTTGTCATCTGCAAACTGCCTGAATCTCAGCTATCAAAAGGGTTTTACTAATGATTTACGCGCCGCTGCGCTATATCCTGTCGCTCTGCCTGCTGTTGACTCTGCTGACCGCTTGCAGCCGTCAGGAGGAAGTCACCTCACCGACCCTGTTGCGGGTCGATGGCCGTGAACTGAGTCTAGAGCAGTTTCGACAGGAATTCTCCCGGTCACAACCGCCCGGCCAGAAGCTGTCGGAAGAAGAGCGTCAGGAGATGGAACGGGCTTTCCTGGCTCAAGTGATCGACCGCGAACTGGCGTTGTCTGAAGCCGACCGGCTCGGCATCAATATTTCACCGGCCGAACTGGAACTTGCGATTCATGAAACCAGTAGTGAGTATCCGGCAGGCACCTTCGAAAATGCCTTGCGCGAGCGTGGCACCAATCTCAAGGACTGGAGCGAAGAGCTACGGCGCAACCTGCTGATGGAAAAGATTATCGCCGAGGCCGTCTACTCCCGGGTATCAGTCAGTGCTGATGAAATCAGCGCCTATTTTGAACAGAACAAAGCTGAATTTGACCGTCCGGATCAAGTCCGGGCCCGACAGATTGTGGTAGCCAACGAAGATGAGGGCCAAAAGGTTCTCGGCCTGCTGCGCCAGGGTGAGCCGTTTGCTGACGTCGCCAAACAATTCTCCATGTCACCCGATGCCGAACAGGGCGGTGATCTCGGATTCTTTGCCCGCGGTGAGATGCCGGCTGAGTTTGATGCTGTAGTCTTCAAGCTGACACCGGGGCTACTCAGCGATCTGGTTAAAAGTGAATACGGCTACCATGTGTTTCTGGTTGAGGAGCGGCGCAAAGCCCACCGCTTGAGTCTCGACGAAGCCCGCGATGACATCCGACAGCATTTGACCAATGTCAAAGAGGCCAGCGCCTACCTGCAATGGCTACAGGATTTACGCATACGCGCCAGTATTGAGATGAACTGGGAGCTGCTTTAGTCCTGAAGCAGAGCCCGATTGGAAAATAAATTTATGTTACGACGCACAGTGAAACAATTGCTTTTTGCCAGTATTATGCTCACCCTTCTGGCCGGTCCGGCGCTGGGTGAATTCGTCAGCAAAGTCGCGGCGGTGATCAACGATACCATCATCACCACCTATCAGCTTGACCAGGCTACTGCTGACATGGCAACCCAGAATCCGGACTACGCCCAGCTCGATGCGGCTGACAGGGAAGCCTTCAAACTCGAAGTTCTCAACAGCATGATCGAAGAGGAGCTGCTCCAGCAACGGGCCGAGGAACTCGGACTCGGTGTCAGTGACGATGCACTCAATGCGGCGATTGACGATGTTCAGCAACAAAACAAGCTGACCCGCTTGCAGCTGATTGCTGCCCTCGAACAACAGGGGATGGCGTTCGACAAGTACCGCGACAACATGCGCAAGCAGATCCTGCGCTACAAGTTGATCGGCCAGGAAGTCCAGAGCAAGATCGACGTCACCGGCCAGGAGATCCGGCTCTATTACGAACAGCATATTGATGACTACCGGAATCCACCCTATGTCCACCTCAGCCATATCATGTTCAACCTGATGGAGGATGCCTCGGCCGGGGAGATTGCTGCAACTCGGGCCAAAGCCGAAAAGTCCCGCAGTCGTCTGCTGATGGGCGACACTGTCGCCGACCTGTTGGTGACCTACAGCGAGGCGAGCGGTGGCGATATGGGTAAGCTCAAGGAAGCTGATCTAGCCACTGCGTTTGTCGGCGCCATCACCGGCTTGAAATCAGATGAAGTCAGTGAGATTGTCGCAATCCCCGGCAGTCTGTTTATTTTTAAAATGCTGGAGCGCAACGATGGCAATCCCAAACCGCTGGAAAGCGTCCGGCCGGAAATCGAACAACTTCTGCTGGAGAAAAACCGCGAAGAGGCGTTCAGCAAATGGCAAAAGGATTTGCGCAAGGATGCCTACATCGATATCCGCATCTGATCTATTCTCTTAAAACATCTGAAAACAAACGGCCCCTGCGAATATCGCGGGGGCCGTTTTACATTATTGTTTACTGGTCCGAGATTCAATCGTCAAGCTCAGTTTGACCGTTGTCAGTTTCGCTCTCTGTTATCCCGAGCAACAGCTCAGATTCGGCAACCGGCATCTTCTCTACATCACGCAGTTTTTTCTCCATCGCCCTGGTCCGCACCCCGGTGTTTTCTATAGTTCTGGATGCCGTCGCCAGTTGGTTTTTGACTTTTTCCAGAACATCACCAAACTTGCCAAATTCCGTCTTAACCGCAGCCAGAACAGTCCAGACTTCACTCGATCGCTTCTCAATCGCCAAGGTTTTGAAGCCCATGCGCAAACTGCTCAAGGTAGCGGTCAGGGTGGTCGGCCCGGTTACTACCACCCGGTAGTTATGCTGCAACTTCTCCAGCAACCCGGGTTGGCGCAAGATTTCGGCATACAGCCCTTCAGTCGGCAAAAACAGTATGGCAAAATCGGTGGTATGTGGTGGATCAAGATATTTACTTGAAATCTCCTTGGCTGAAAGTTCAATCGCCCGCACCAGATCTTTTTGTGATTTTTCAACGGCAGCAGCATCAGCATTTTCAGTCGCATCGACCAACCGCTGGTAATCTTCCTGCGGGAATTTTGAATCAATCGGCAGCCAGACACATGACTGCGGGTCGTCGTCGGCCCCGGGCAACTTGATCGCATACTCAACATTAACCTGCGAACCCGGCACTGTTTTTACATTTTTCCCATATTGATCAGGTGTCAATATCTGCTCTAACAGTGCCCCGAGTTGGACTTCACCCCACGTACCACGAGCTTTTACATTTGTCAGCACACGCTTCAGGTCACCGACACCGGTGGCCAGACTCTGCATTTCACCCAGGCCACGCTGGACAGCCTCCAGACGCTCGCTGACCTGTTTAAACGATTCACCAAGCCGCTTTTCCAGCGTGCTTTGCAGCTTTTCATCAACCGTCTGCCGCATCTGATCGAGTTTCTTTTCGTTACTCTGCTGCATCAAATTCATCTGGGTTTCAAACGTATGCCGCAGCTTCTCGATTCTGTTCTCATTCGAATCGGTCAACTCCTTGATCCGACGTTCAACCGATCCAAAATTTTCCTGCTGGGCTGTACCCATTGCAGTTATTGTTTTGACCAGACTATCACTCGACGCCTTCTGCGCGGCACTTACTTCCTCACGCAGCTCACGGGCAGTTTTTGTCGAATCGTCGCGCGATTCCCGAAATTCACTCCGGATAAGCTTTTCAATCTCATCCACCTTGTTGCCAGAAGGTTTAAAGATAAGAATCAGCAACAAAAGCACCGCAACAGCGGGGAGTAGCACCGGGAACCAATTCAATACTATTTCCATAACAAACATCCTTTTTGGGTAACCCCTTGCAAAACAAAAAACTGCTCATCGACTGTAATACTACAATTTATCTTCATTGCAGCATAGAAAACGATTGCGACACAATATGTCACAAAAACTCATTGGTACACTACTTCTCAAATATGCAGAATTTTGAGAAGGACGGCAACCAACTTCTCGTTTTTTCAGGTTTTTGAGAACGTCGTTAAATATTTCGAACGGACCATGGCGCAAAGGAGGCAGAACTGGGCCCATATTCATTTACAGCTTTATTTGTTCTTAGTGGTGCCATGCCCATGAATTCAGGAATAAAGACCTGACCCCAAATTCCGTTCAGTTCTCCTGTATTTCACCCTGAAATCGGAAAAACTAAAAGGAGACAGGCTTCGTCTAAGGAATTTCAATTGCACCAATATCTGCAAGAACATTCGCCGGACGCATTGCTTCAAGCTGATCGATGTTCATCGGGGAAACCACTAATTCGCGTGGAATGATAGACATTACAATAGACGGATTTTCTACTAACTCGCCGGCAGAAAAGAGGTTATCCCAGGCGACACCGTTGAGAAGTTCCGGCCCCATTCCGGAAATGTTTTCGGCCTCAAGGGCACTATCGAGACGATGCCAGAATTCGATATAAGGGTAGTTGGCCAATTCCGAAGGCCAGGTTTCGGCAGGACCGTACCATAGCGTATCGGTTAGGGTTAAAATCGGGTCACCACCCGGGGTGGTATAGGGCTGAAAGCCGGCAAGAGCTGTATCAATATCATCCGTACTGAGAAACAGTTCAAAATCGGCAGTAAAGGCCGCCGAAAATCCTGCAAGGGTATATGCAGTTTCAATCCGCCCGAGTAGAATCCCCAGAAAGTTATTGTTTCCACCTGGCTGCAGTTGATATTCGCCGTAGACCTCATCAACAAGGTAATTCGCCGAAGGAACCTGATCAAGTGCGTTACCAGCCGGTTTGTAGTGAAGCACGACCGGGTTGGTTGCATTGACCCCGAGAGACAGGATCGAGGGCGAAGAGGTAACGCCTGTGGTCAGATTCAGTACATCACCGATGGCGACACCATCAACATCACCGGTCTGCGGATACTGCTTGCGCGACAGCGAAGCCCATTCAGTTTCACCAACCGGCACAAGGATCTGACTGAAATCAAGGACGCCGAAGCGATTGTAGCCGCCGCTACGAAAATAAAAAAGTGAGCCTGAAAAAATATCCTGATCATAAGTACTGCCACCGAATTCATGCACCGAGTTTCCGGTGATGATCGAATGACTGATGTTCATCTCCTCAACCGCATGGGCATTGCCGACGGTGGCGGCGATCCCCCCGGCCAGGTTGCGCCGTCCGAGGGAATCGGTGCGGGCAACACCGTAGACTTCGTTCTCGACCACGGTACAACTTTTGATACTGAGATATCCGTTTGACATATAAACCCCGCCGCCACGCCAGTACCCGAAGGGAACATAGGAGAGGAAATCAACGACATTCATCGCAATGGTCACGTTGGTCAATTGCAGGGTTTTCCGTTTGCCGATGCCACCACCATCGGAGTAGACGCCGCCACCGTAGGCAAAGTAGCCACTGATGTAATTGCCGGTGATCGACGATTGGCGGATGCTCGAAACCGATTGAACCGACTCGGCGCCACCAACCGAAAAAACCCCACCGCCGGAGACACCGCTGGCGACCACCGAATTGCCGCTGATAACGGAATTTTCTATGTCAATAATATCGGCATAAACCCCGCCGCCAAAGGCGCCACTGTCGCGACTCCGGCTCGGCACCGCATTATCCTTGAAGCAATGGTTATCGTAAAAGGTACAGTTCACCAGGCGGGCAACACCCCACACCGCCACACCGCCACCGCGGGCGCGGGTCGAGAGCTGTTCATAGGTGGCAGTGGGGTCCACTGGCAACGCTTCGGCGACACTCCAGCCACCGGTGATGGTGACATTGGTCATGGTCAGGTTGCCATAAACAGCCATAACCCGGGCCGGATCGGCCTCTCCGCCGCTCCAGGCGATAGTGATTCCGGCCGGCAAGACCGCGGCGTCAATCACCACGTTTTTACGGGCATACAGCGCTGATCGGCCATAGTCCCGTTCGAAGTACCCGACAAGGAATGAAACCGGCCCGCTCGGTTCATTCCGCATCCCCATAAACTCACCCTTTAATATCGATTGCTCTTGACCAACCAGAGAGAGGGCAATCGTCCCACCGTCAAGAGAGGGATCAAAGGTGATGGTTTGACCGCTGATCGCCTCGGCGAGGGCCGAACGAAGGGTGACTACGCCAACCGGGGTCGACTGAATCGGTTGATCACTGAGGCTATTAACGACAATCGGTGGAATTGAAGAATCAGAGGCACAGCCCGACATCCAGACGGACAGCAGCAGGAGCAGACCCAGGGTGACTTTTTGAGACAAATAACTGCCGGGTTTGTGCCACATCCCCAGCACGTCCTGCCTGATATCGGTGGTGGTCAGTACTGTATCCACTGGCTATCCTTTGTTGACGTGTTGCCTGGTTTGATGAGTCAG
>JAUVAJ010000334.1 GCA_030591795.1 Desulfuromonadales bacterium
CAGATCGGCCGACGACTCGAGGCTGCGCAGACTTTTTAACGATTCGCGACGTTCGAACCACCAGGAAGCGAGAGTCAGCAAGGTAGTGACGCCGATGACCGGAGCGATCCCCATCAACAGGCTCATGTCGCTCTGCACCAGCGGTTTCTTCGACTGTTTATTGTCAACCGCCAGAATGCCGAGCGACTCGCCGACACAGAGAATCGGTGCGCAGATAAAGGCCTGGGTGCCGAGGCGCTTGGCAAAGGTCAGGCTGCGCGGCGACAGGTCAGCCTCAATGTCATTTATATCATTAATCAAAAAAGGATTTTGGTCACGGAAAGAGACGATAAACACCCCTTTTGATCCAGGATGGTCAAGGTGAAAGGCGACCGACTCGAGCATCTTCAGACTCTCGGACCTGTAGCCGAAACTCGCTTTGAACTTCAGCCGACTCCGGTCGGCGTTGGCCAGCAGAATCATGCCACGATCATAGTCGAGGCGTTTCTCAAGCGCCTGGATGACACTCTGCAGGATACTGTCGACGGTGGTTTGGCTACTGATCGCGTGACCGATTTCATTGCTCAGCAGGGCGTTGTTGTAATTAATGTTGAGTTGATCGAGCAACAGATCGGCCGACGACTCGAGGCTGCGCAGACTTTTTAACGATTCGCGACGTTCGAACCACCAGGAAGCGAGAGTCAGCAAGGTAGTGACGCCGATGGTGATCGGCAGGGCGATGGTCAATGCCATCCAGGGCGATACCGCGGCGGTGATCAGACTTCCCGGAATAAGCATTGCCGCTGCCATATTGCGGGTCTGTTTGAGCAGAATCGATGGTGAGTTTTCCCAGGTGACTACATAACGGCAACAATTGCCACCGGTGAAGACACATTCTGTATGTTCGATCTGGGGCAGCTTGTGGGTAAAAAGCATCGGTAGCGCTTCGAGAAAACCGATCCGGTTCTGGCATTGAAACAGACGTTCGGTCACATCCGGCTTGGGTGTAACGGTCACCTCGACCTGATTGTTCGCCAGTTTACGTGAATCAAAGACTGACGAGCGGGTGAAGTTGGCCGAGGTCTTCTGCAAAGCCTCAAATGCCCGGGTTGGTCCAAGCATGCCGAGGATGTATTGCTGCATGACGTTCATTACTGCCGGGTCGGCAAAAAATCGACCGGCTTCCCGGGCAATGTTGTCATTGTTGGTCAGGTAGACAAGCTGGTTGTAAAATTGATCAATCTGCTCCTGGGTGAACCAGTGCCCCTGATCGGCCACCTCGTACGGCTTCATGCCGGACTGACGGAGCAGTTCACCCGTGTCGACGGCTGGGTAGTGTTTCTTCAGCAGCTTCATATATATATCGATGATGCGGCTGTTGTATAACGCTGGCTGGTTTTCAGTCTTATTCATTCTTTATCTCTTAATGGCCAATCGACCGGGTGATCTTTTTCATTTCCTGGTAAAACGCATCCATCTGCACAGCATCGTAAATCCACAACAGGTAAGTCTTTTCAATCTCAATGGCATAGGCTGCTGCAGCCTCTTGCGGGAACAGCAATATCGGTGCGCGTGACCGTTTGAATTTAAGGCAGAGCAGCGACAGAATCAGATCGAGCATTTCGCGCGGCAGCTCCTCATGGTCGGGAATAAACACCTGGATAGCACTGGTCAGCTCCGACAGGTTCAGGCCGAAATCAGCCTTGTTCACAATAAACACGGCTTTAAGGTTGTCACTTGATTTCAGGGAAAACATGTGGCGCTCACGGGAAAAACCGTGGCTGGCGTACTCCTGATTTAGTTCAATGTCGCCATCTGATTCCGGCAGCAGATCCTGAGCTTCGATCAGCAGACCGCCCGAGCAGGCTTCGTAGTAAAAGCCGAGTTCCTGCAGGTCTTCACCGGTCGAGCGTTGCAAAGACCAGGGCAAACTGAGGTCCCATTCGGCCGCTCGATCTGGTTGGTGGTGGTAATAGGCGAAGCTATCCATAGAGCAGGTGCTGCGATCGGCAATTCCGTCACAGATACCACCGAAGACCCGCATCGGAAAACGATTGTTGTCACGAAAATAGCAGAAAAAATAGTCCAGATATACCGACGGGATATTACGTGAATCATTGATCCAGCGGGTCATCTGGTTCATTACGTCGAGGCCGGCCCGGGAGGAGTGCTCACCGTTAGCGGCATGATGATGAATCATCCATGAATTCTGGTAAAAGCGGATTGCCGCCATGTGGGCGTAGATAGCGTTATTGTCCTGATGCACGTAGTGGCGGGCGATTGTCGGACAGTCGTTGTAGAGCTTCATGTAGGTGCGTTTCAACAGCTCCTTGTCCTGGGCGATAGCCGCATATTTCTCCGGGTAGAAAAAACCGACGCTGAAAAAGAATTCCATCAGACGATCGATGTCGATATTAAAGGAGATCTGGGCTTCTTCATTGTTGGCACGATGAACCAGAGAGAGGAGTTGCAAATGGTCATCGGCCGGCATATCGAGGAAGGCGATACCGTAGCGGTTTTTTTCAGGCGAATCGTTCGAGTCAGAGTTCAGGTAGACCACCTGTGCCCGACAGGTGATAGAAAAATGGCTGGTGAACTGCAGCTGAAGTTGCGGGATAATCAGGCCAGTTACCAGGAGTGATTCGCCCGTCGGCTCTTCAACGGCAAACCCGGTGCCGGAGATGTTTCTGGTTAGCAGATTGGTCAGCCGACCGGTCAGTGGGTGTTGGAATGATACAGTAGGTGCCGGGACCAGCTGCTGCCGGCTGCTGCGAAATTCGCTGTTCGGATAACGGCTGGCTTCCGGCATGATCGGCACTGTCACCAGTGTGATTTTCTGGGCACCGCCAGGCTGCTTACG
>JAUVAJ010000031.1 GCA_030591795.1 Desulfuromonadales bacterium
GCAGCCTTGCCGTTTGATAATCTCCTTTCGCGAACCGTTACCTTTCCGTTCTCCGACCAGCGCAAAGTTGCCGCGGCCGCGCCACTTGAACTGGCGGCAAAACTCCCGCTCGACCTCGATGCTTATCAGACAACCGTATTGCCGACTGGTCGCGATGGCGATCTGTATCGGTCAATCGCCTTGGCTGTTCCCGAGACGGAGATTGCGCAGTTTCTGGAAGCATTTGATCAACAGCAACTGCCGTTGCGGGTACTCGATGTAGTCCCCTTTGCCGACTTGCAGATTTTATCTCAAGAGGTGCCAGACGCCATTCTGGTGACGATTCGCGCAGGCGGCTATGTCGTGGCCAGGAGTGCCGCGGGTGTTATGCAATCTTATCGGCAGTCGATTATTACCGAGACGATGACCGACGCTGCTCTCGCCGATGCGGTGTTGCGTGACACACAGGTTTTACTCACACAGCTACCGGAAAGGCCGCCGATTTTTCTGGTCGGTGCCGGGTTGACCGCCCAGCGGCAACGGGCATTGATCGACCGGTTGCCGGGAGCCACGGTGCCTGAAGCAAAGTTCGAATCCGGTCGTCTGTCGGCTGAATATCTGCCGGCTTTGGCCTTGGCGCATCGAGCAACTGCACCGAACAGCAAAGCCTGCTGTAATTTTCGTCAGGGCCGTTACGCTTATCGCGGTAGTCTGGCCCCATTCCGGCGCCAGTTGATCGCAATCGCAGTATTGCTCACTCTGGCCCTGGCCACCGCCGCTTCCGGTTTCTGGTTCGATTATGCGCGCAAGGCGGGTGATCTGGCAAGTCTGGATCGGACCTTGCAAACGATCTATCGTCAGAGTTTCCCGGGTGCGCCGGTGCCGGCGGATGTGCCATTGTTTATGGCCAGCAACCTGGCCGGGCTGCATGAAGAGAGTCGCTCGCTCGGTGCGGCACAGATTGGTCCACTACAGGTGCTTGATGCGTTGACGGCAGGGATCGGCAGCGATGTCGGGATCGACGTGCAGCGATTTGATTTCGATGTCGAAGGGGTAGCTTTGTACGGACGGGCAGACAGCTTTGATGGTGTCGACCAGTTGGCGGCGCGGATTCGCCAACAAGCGGTTTTCACGCAGGTGCAGATTGGTGATGCGAAGATGAGTGTTGACGGCAGTCGGGTGGATTTCCGGGTCGATATCGATTTCAGTGCTGCGGGAGGTGACCGATGATGAAAAATCTAGACCCGCGCGAGAAACAATTTCTGCTTGGTGGTGGTGCAATAGTACTGGTTTTATTGTTGATGTTTGGTCTTATTGTGCCGTTGACAGAAATGTTGAACGGTATGGACAAAAGCCTTGTTGAAAGACAGGAGCAGGTCGACAATGCTCGTCATATGCAGGCTGAGATTGCCAAGGTAAAACTGCAGCTGGCGCAGCTCGAGCGCAAGACCGATCAAGGCCAAACGGTTTCCCTGTTCGCCCTGATCGAAAAAAGCAGTGGACAACTCGGGCTCCGGGATAATCTGGTTTCGATGCGTCCGCAGTCGCCGACCCGGCGTGAAGGATTTCGGGTTGAGGCGGTCGATTTGCGCTTGGAAAAAATCCGTTTTGATCAGTTGGTTTTGTTGTTGAAAGTGTTTGACAAGGCTGACGTGTTATTGAATGTGCGACAACTCAAGGTAAAGAAACGCTTTAACGATCCGACTCTTGTTGATGCCAGTCTGCAGGTCGAAGCCGTGCAGAGAGACATATAATGCGGATTTCAGTGTCAATGATATGGCAACAGCTCCGTTCGGGCAAACTCTTGCTGATTTTGTTGCTGCTATTAGTTTTTAAGCTCTGTTTTCTGTTCGGGTTTTTCGTGTCTTTTCCAGATGCTGTTTTGCGTGATCGGGTTCTCTCTGAAGTTAATTGTTTGTTGCCAACCGGCAACAGACTCGAGGTGCAATCCGTTGAACTCGGGTTTCCGTTGCAATTGCAGATCGCTCAGGCGCGTTTGATCATGCAGTCTGCCCCGCTACCGGAGATGACTCTGACAATGGTTGAACTTAGTCCAACCCTGGCGACTCTGATCGGGCGACCCGGACTGGATATCAGCGCCGGCAGTGAGTTGGGTCTGCTGGAAGGGACGGTTTCGGGTTCCGGTTTGTTTGACCTGCATCTGCGTGAAGGCCAGTTTGACTTGCCTGCACCCGAGATGCCAGAGTTGCGACTGGTCGGCTCTGTTACCTCGCTAGATCTGGTTGGACAGCTTCGGGTCGAAAAGAATGAGCCGATAGAGTTATCAGCCGTTGTTGATGATTTGGTGTTGATTGGTGCCAAGCAACTCGGTCTCAGTCAGAATAGAATCCCTCTCGGGAGTTTGTCGGTATCTTTGTCCGGAACCGGACGTACGTTGCAGATCGAACAGCTGTCTCTTAACGGCGGGGTAGTGGCGGTAACCGGTAAAGGGCGAGTGGTGTTGCAACAACCGTTTAGTGCCAGCCGTCTCGATTTGAAGTTGAACCTCCGCCCGGAAGTGAGTGCCGATTCCGGACTGCGAACCCTGCTTGAACTGCTCGGGCCAAAGGGGAAAGATGGCTCGCATACGTTGCAATTGCGAGGACGATTATTTGCTCCGCAACTGAAATGATTTATTGCAGTATTGACAATGCCGTGACCTCAGCCTAGTTTTAATTGATATACTGGCATTATAAACAAGGGGGCTGCATGGAAGATAAAGATCACGATTTTTCTGATTTTGAGGAAGAACATATTATTGATTTTGATTCGCTCCCCGGCGACGGTCTGGTTGTAGCCAGCCATCTATTGCCTGAGCAACTTCCGCTGATACCGGTTCGCCCCCGACCAGCCTTTCCTGGGCTGCTGATTCCTATGGCCCTGAATGATCCGATCCAGGTGGCCACATTCCGCTTTGCCATGAAAGAGAGTGATCAAACCATCGGCCTGGTTCTGGCCCGGGATATGGATGCTCCGGATACGCCGGAAAATCTACATAGCGTCGGCGTGGTTGGTAAAGTTGTCAAAGTTATAAGTGATGACAAAGATAGTGCACATTTCCTGATCAACTGCATGGAACGGTTCAAGATTAATGAACTGCATACACACAAGGAAGGGTTGGTCGGGCAGGTGACCTATCATCCGTCCGCCGAATTGTCGGAGGATAAGGAGCTCAAGGCCTATTCCATGGCTATTCTGACCACGCTGAAGGAGCTGATTCAGATCAACCCGCTCTACAGTGAAGAAATCAAGATGTTTCTCAACCGTTCCAGTCTTGACGATCCGGGTCGATTGTCTGACTTTGCGGCCAATCTTACCAGCTCGGATGGGGAGAAACTGCAGACCATCCTTGAAACTTTCGATGTTCGCGCCCGGATTGATCTGGTGCTGGTCCTGCTGAAAAATGAGCTTGAAGTGTCGCGGCTGCAAGCCAAGATTTCGAAGCAGATTGAAGAGAAGATGTCGGGCCAGCAGCGGGAATTTTTCCTGCGTGAACAGCTCAAGGCGATCAAGAAGGAACTTGGCCTTGAAAAAGAAGGCAAGACCACCGAAATTGAAAAGTTTGAGCAACGGCTCACTGCCTTGAAATTGAATGAAGAGGCGCAACAAGCCGTCGATGAAGAGCTGGATAAACTGCGTCTGATTGAGCCGACTTCTCCAGAGTATACGGTCAGCCGCAATTATCTCGATTGGTTGACCATCCTGCCCTGGGGACGGCACAGCGAGGACAGCTTCGATATTGCCCGTGCCCGGCGCATTCTCGATCGTGACCATTTCGGGCTGCAGGATGTCAAGGAACGAATCCTGGAGTTTATTGCCGTCGGCAAGATGAAGGGTGATATATCCGGCTCGATTATCTGTCTGGTCGGTCCGCCCGGTGTCGGTAAAACCTCGATCGGCCACAGTGTCGCCGACGCCCTTGGCCGGAAGTTTTTCCGTTTTTCTCTCGGCGGTATGCGCGATGAGGCCGAAATCAAGGGTCATCGACGCACCTACATCGGCGCCATGCCGGGCAAGTTTATTCAGGCGATCAAAAGTGTCGGAACCGCCAACCCGGTGATTATGCTCGACGAAATTGATAAAATTGGCGCCTCGTTTCAGGGCGACCCGGCTTCGGCTCTGCTCGAGGTACTTGATCCGGAGCAGAATTCAGCTTTTCGTGATCACTACATGGATGTGCCGTTTGATCTGTCGAATGTTCTGTTTATATCTACGGCTAACCAGCTTGATACCATTCCGCGACCGTTGCTCGACCGGATGGAAATTATTCGTCTATCCGGCTACATCGCCCGGGAAAAGCTGGAGATTGCCAAGCGCTACCTGATTCCGAAATCGCTCAAGAATCATGGTCTCAAGCGGGGACAGGTGAAGATCAACAAAAGCACACTGCTGGCTATTATCGAGGGGTATGCCCGCGAGGCCGGGGTGCGTGGTCTGGAGAACCGGATCAAAAAGATTATGCGTAAATCTTCAATGAAGTTTGTTGAAGATGGGATTGATAAAGTTGCGGTTTCCCGTCGTGATCTCGAGTCGTTCCTCGGCCAACCGATCTTCAGCGCCGACGAAATGTTCGGGGCGAGTCCCGGCGTGGTAACCGGTCTGGCCTGGACCAGTCTTGGCGGTACCACGCTACAGATTGAGTCTGCGGCTGTACACAGTAAAGCAAAAGGTTTCAAGCAGACCGGTCAGCTCGGCAAGGTGATGATCGAGAGTGCAGAGATCGCCTATTCCTATGTGATGGCGAATCTGGAGCGCTACGGGGCGTCGGTCGATTATTTTGACAGTCGTTTCGTTCACCTGCATGTGCCGGCCGGGGCGACCCCGAAAGATGGACCGTCAGCCGGGGTGACCATGACCACCGCCCTGCTGTCGATGATCCTTGAGGTCCCGACGCGGGAGAAGCTTGGTATGACCGGTGAGTTGACTTTGACCGGGCATGTATTGCCGATCGGCGGTTTAAAGGAGAAGGTTATCGCTTCACGTCGGGTCGGGCTTGAGGTGCTGGTCTTTCCTGCAGGCAACAAGAAAGATTTTGAAGAATTGCCCGATTATCTAAAAGAAGGGCTGGAAGTGCATTTCGCCAGTCGCTATGACGATGTGTTCAAGGTCGCCTTTGGGCGGCAGGTGCGCCGGAGGAAAGCTGCAAAAGGTTGAGAGTCAACAGGTTGTCGTGTGTTGAATTTGTTTTCGCAGACTGATTTTTGCGGACAATGTTATAGGAGTTGTAATGCGATGAAGAATCTTCTGGTGGTTTTTGTTAGTTGCTTGGTCGTGGTTGCAATGCACAGCCTGGCCCAGGCATCCGGCTACGGGATTTTCACTCAGGGGGCACGCGCCCTCGGTCGCGCCAATGCCAGTATCGCCAAACTCGATTCCCCTTCAGTGGTCTTTTTCAACCCGGCCTTGCTTAGTGAACTGGACGGAACCCAGATAGAGGGCGGTACAACCCTGATTTTTCCCCAGCGAAGTTTTTCCGGCGCGACCACTGCAGAAACCGAGGACACGGTTTATTTTCCGGCCACGCTCTATCTGAGTCACGAGCTGAATGACAACTTCACTCTCGGTTTTGGCGTGTTCAATCCGTTTGGTCTCGGCACTGACTGGCCCGATGACTGGGAAGGCCGATATCTGGCCACCAGATCAGAGATAGTCACCTACGACATCCGTCCGGTCATCGCCTGGCAAGCGACACCGACCATCTCTGTTGCCGCTGGTATCGACTATGTTTATCTGGATGCGGAGTTGGAAAGAAAGATGGATCTTTCTGGTTTGGGTTTAGGTGATGGCAATCTGATGTTTAGCGGCGATGGTGATGGTTTTGGTTTTAATCTTGGACTGGCGTGGAAAATCATAGAGCAAGTGACTTTGGGTGTGTCTTACCGGAGTGAAGTAGATATTGATATTGATGCCAAAATGGAGTTCCAACTACCGCCGCCAGCCTTCATCCCAACCACTGGTGCTAGTACTTCGATGACCCTGCCACAGCAATTTTCGGCGGGCATTGCCTATGATGTAACCAACACTCTTTTGCTCGAGTTTTCTGTTCGATGGGAAGACTGGACCGCTTTCGACCAGTTACATATTATTTTTGACCAGCCAGTCAATGGCCAACCCGAAGAGATACAGCAACGTGATTGGCATGATACCTGGGCTTACAGCCTTGGGGGTGAATATTTGCTTGGTAGTGGAACTCGATTACTTTTTGGTTATCTTTACGGTGAAGACCCGATCCCTGACGCAACGTTCGAGCCGGCGATCCCTGACAGTCCTTCCCATCTGTTTACCCTCGGGGTTTCATACCCGTTCGGTTCGTACACTCTGGATGCCAGTTACGGTTACCAGTATCTGGAAGCTCGCATAAAAAACAATTCTATTGCTCCGCCGCCATCACCTTTGGCTAGTGCTGCAAACGGTAAGTACGAGTCGGATATACATCTGGTCGGCCTGAGCCTCGGTTATAAATTCTGATTATCAGCTTAAGTAACCTGACAAAGCACAGCCTCGTATTAAACAGCTGCGGGGCTTTTGGCAGTGAGCTTTCGGATTGACGCTAAGAGGTGGAACTGTTAGCTTGGTGCGCTGTAAATAAGGTTTGTAACGTGGTTTGCGACGGCAGATTCTGCTCGTCATACTTTTGGTTATAACAGCTGGATTGTTCGGAGATTAAAGATGAGGGTTCTTTCAGGAATACAGCCTTCCGGAGCATTGCATCTCGGCAATTACTTCGGGATGATGCAGAAGATGATTGCGCACCAGGAAGAGCAGGAGTTGTTCTGCTTTATCGCTAATTACCATGCGATGACTTCGTTGAGTGATGGCAAGGTATTGGCCCGTGGCACACTTGAAGCGGCGGCCAGCTTTCTGGCGTTGGGGCTTGATCCGGAAAAATCAGTATTCTGGGTACAGTCTGATGTCCCGGAAGTGCAGGAGTTGACCTGGTACCTTTCGAATTTCACGCCGATGGGCCTGCTTGAGCGATGCCACAGTTACAAAGATAAGGTAACCAAGGGGCTTGCGGCCAATCATGGTCTGTTTGCTTATCCGGTGTTGATGGCGGCTGATATTCTGCTGTATCAGAGTGAGAAGGTGCCGGTTGGTAAGGATCAGAAACAACACGTTGAAGTTACCCGTGATATTGCGATCAAGTTTAATAATCAATACGGTGACATCTTCACCCTGCCGGATCCCGAGATTGATGATGATGTTGCAACCGTTCCGGGGTTGGACGGGCAGAAGATGAGCAAGAGCTACGGCAATACCATTGATTTGTTTCTGGAAGATAAGGCGCTGCGCAAGCAGGTGATGCGGATTGTTACTGATGCGACACCGGTCGAAGAGCCGAAGGATCCGGACAAATGTAATGTCTATCAGATTTTCAGTCTGTTCCTCGATGCCGGAGAGCGTGCGGCGTTACGCCAGCGTTACCAGGCCGGTGGCCTTGGTTATGGTGAGGTGAAGCAGGAACTGTTTGAAACATTGCGGGACTTCTTCGCACCATTCAGGGAACGGCGTCAGGCGCTGCTCGAAGATCCGGCGGCACTGAAAGCGATTCTGGCTGAAGGCGCGCAAAAGGCGCGTTACGCTGCCAGTAAAACTATCAATAAAGTACGCAAGAAGGTCGGTTCGGCGTACTAATCTTTTGGCTCAGCTACTTCACGGGTGAACAGGATGAAGGCCATCGCCGGTCGTTTGCTCGCTTCACGCATGGCGAAGTGCATACCATCCAGAGTCCAGCCGAGCGCCGTCCAGTGATTGAGGATCTCTTCCAGGTTGTCATCGGTTACGGTAGATGATTCAATAACTTTGTATTCTGTCATGTTGTTCCCTGCTTCATGATGTGGACAGGAGCGCTTGTATGGCCATAAGTGGCAACCCGAAAAAACTGGCTCAAGATGTTCGCGACGGTTTTATGCAGATTTCTCCGCCGCAGTTGAAGAGTTACTCGTCGCAGGATATGAAGGTTATGTTGACTAACCTGGCTATGGTGACACGGGAACTCCGCGCAGAGACAATCCCGCTCGACGATGTCATGGTGTTGAAAAAACGCAACATGCAGCTCAGTCGTCTTCGGCAGTCTGAAACCATCATCCGCAGCTTCTGCAAAAAGCGCCGCATCCCTGTTTAGACCTGTTGTATTTCAATCCCTCCAGCTCAGTCTAGCATATCCCTGAATGATCGAAAAGCTTTGTGCTCGCCTGCAAATACATTGGTGGGCGAGAATACCAAATAAGGTAAAACACTTTTATGTGACCTTTATCTGGTGTAAATTACCCGATCTTATCTAGTTGAATTCTCTGCACAAAATATTATTTAATCCTTTTAAACAGTAATGTTAAAGAAAAATTCCGATTGACTTCCCTATAAAACAACGTATTCTGTGGCAGAATTTTTTCCCATGCAGGGGATAAAATACCACCACACTTTAAGGTGATAAATACCTTTAAGGTTAAAGTGCAGTCTTTTCTGCTGCAGTCAGTGGTGTCTATGCGCAGTTTATTTCAGGTCGTCGGGCGTTGTCTGTCTGGCGGCCATGCCATGTCGTCGGATTAATTTGCAGGTATTCGCAGCTCGAACTTTTTAATGGAAAAGGAGGACTGAAATGGGACACGGACCCGCAGTCAAACTCGGTAAAGACGATGCTCAGGCGTACAAGACACGTCTCGGTATCTACATGTTCATTGTCTACACTATTTGTTACGCCAGCTTCGTCGCCATCAACTCGATCAAGCCGTCACTGATGGAGATCGTCGTCATGGGGCAGACCCTGGCGGTTGTCTTCGGCTTTTCACTGATCGTTTTCGCATTGGTGCTTGCCGTCATCTATAACAGCATGTGCAACGCCGCCGAAGCGCGGATGAATAATTAAGGGGGCCTCAGGTCATGGTATATACTCAATCTCCGCTGGCTATCGGCCTCTTTTTCACCTTCGTCATTTTCGTGCTCGGGCTCTCCTTCTACATGGCCCGTCGCACCACCTCGGCTGACGCCTACTATGCTGCCGGTGGTAACATCCACTGGTTCACCAATGGCATCGCCTTTGCCGGCGACTACCTCTCGGCCGCTTCGTTCCTCGGGATTTGCGGCATGATCGCCACCGCCGGTTATGATGGCTGGATGTACGCTATCGGTTACCTTGCTGGCTGGATGGTCGCCCTGTTCCTGGTCGCCGAGCCGATGAAGCGCCTCGGCAAGTTTACCTTCACTGATGCTCTAGATTCGAAGTTCAACTCCAAAAGTATTCAGCTGATGGCCGCCATCTCGACCCTGATTGTGTCGGTCTTCTACCTGATTCCGCAGATGGTCGGTGCCGGTGTTCTGGTTCAGCCGCTGCTCGGCATGCCGCACTGGGTCGGGGTCTGCATTGTCGGTGTCGTCGTTACCATCATCGTCGCCACCGCCGGTATGGCTTCGACCACTTATGTTCAGTTCTTCAAGGGTGCCCTGCTGTTGATCTTTACCACCATCCTCGTCGGTAGTGTGCTTTACCGTGGTCTGAGTACCGAACCCGACCAGGGTGGAACCAAAGAGTATCATGTCTTCCAGACCTTGAATGCAACGGTTGCGGCCGACGGTTCTATGTCTATCTCCGACCCGGATTATGCAACTACCGCTGACTGGAAAAACTCGGTCTACAGCGAGGCCGGTTTCGTCAAGCTGACCAACAACGGTGCTGAATCGGTCTGGAAAATCAAAGAAACCGACGCA
>JAUVAJ010000124.1 GCA_030591795.1 Desulfuromonadales bacterium
GAACGGGTCGTTGGCCAAACCGTTCGGGCCACCGGCGCTGGTATCGGTTGGCGGGTAACCGTGACATGAATCACACGCCTTCGGTTTGAAACCTTCTTTATGCTGGTGACAGACCATACAATCAGCCTGGTTATAGTGGGCAGGATCACCGGCAGCGGTCATATTGTAGCCGTGATACTCGACACCATCGGTCTTGGCAGCATCATAAGTATGACAAGCTTCACAGACGTTGCTCGACTGGGTCTTATCAGCACGGGAATCGTCACCAAAATCGGATGAACCTTCGCGCACGTCTTGAAAACTGACGGTACCGGCACCGGCCTCAATCGGGAATTGATCAGATCCGTTCGGAGCGGCAAAGGTCGCGTTGACCCGTTTGATGTTACCGGTGTTTCTCGCGTGGCAGGTGCCACAGGTAAACTCACCGTATTTACTGCCGGCAATACCCCAGCCACCATCACCTGACCAACGTGTCGAATCAGTCGAAAGGGAGCTGTGAACCAAAGGGTTATATACAGGAACGATATTAACAAGAAGGGTTTTCTCAAAAGTGTTTGAGGTGCCGTCGGTAGTCTCGATACGAACTTCATAGACACCGTCGGCATTGTTATCATTAGGCAGTGCGATATCGATCACACCATCTGTCAACGTCAGATCGCTGCCAGAGACCGAGAAAACGGCATCATCAGCACCGGTACCGACGACAACATAGGTAAAGGTGTCGCCGTTATCTGTATCAGTGGTCGACAAGGCACCGATCACCGTGCCGGCAGAAGTATCGGTCGTCGACATAATCTTGCTCGGCGAAAGGGTAATGTCGGTCGGCACTGCTGCTACGGCATTTGATGCAACCAGAACCGCGACCATCAATAGAGCCAGCAGAGCAACAACCTTGATCGCTTCAACTCGTCCACCCAAACACTTCCGAATCATCTTTGTCATACTCATTCGATCAGCCCTTTTCGTCAGCGACTTGATGTCACCTTTGGTTCTAACTCAGATATATCGATAAAATAAAACTATTCAATTCATTCAGAATGTTCAGTTAGCGGCAGCGTCACAGCTGCAGCGCTTATCATCTTCCTGTATTTCGTTCTGCATCAAGCAGCAGAGATTTTCGATCAGGTCACTACACTTTTCGGTCGGAAAAACTACAACCTGCTTACGATTAATCAGACCTTGTGATGTATAGAGCAACTCGTAGCCCCGGCCAGGTGTGGATAGAAGTTTAACGTTACGACTGACCGAACCCTGTGGCATGCCGAGGTACTCCATAAGATCCTGCATGCTGACTCCCGGTTGCTGGATGACCGCGAGGAGCAGAGCAATATGCTGGATCGGCAAATCCTTGTTCACTTCCGTGCGCAAACAAGTGATAACGTCAGATAGTTTGGTTATATTCTGTGTTAGTCCGGGCTTCACTTGTGCCTCATGTTGTGTCATTTCGCGGTCACTCCGTTTTTTCTCAGTCAAATCACGCAATCTCTTACCCCCCCTCATTTCTCTTTTTTCGGTTGCAAAAAACAAAAACGGCCCAATATCCTTTTCCCGGAGTTGGGCCGCTTTAAATACGGCACATTAGTCGTCATCACCGACTACATCTTCCGGAAGCTCCCCCCTGAGGGCGCGTGGCTTTGCGTCACCGAATTGCTCCGGCTTCGCCCTTGTCACAAATGCTCTTTAAATCGCCTACCAAGCGATGACCAAATCTTAGTAATTACAACCCATCAAACACAGCATTAGAAATTATTAAACAATGCACTGTACTTTACTTGGCTATCTCATTAGAGCAAAAAGCAAACCAACAATTCACTTTTGCATAAAGATTAAACAAGCGCTAACATTATAATAAATAAATGATTTTCACCTAATCACTCACTCCTGAAATGATCCGGGGGTTTTCTCCAGAAGCAATAATTGAATGACAATATCTTTTTAATGAGTATTTTACATGCGCCACGGTAGGAAATAGGCATTGAAGACTCAAAGGGGAAAAACGGTCACAGCCAGTAAAAGAATGTAGCCTTTCTGCCGACATGAAATCTAGACGGCAACAACCATTTATGTTGGAAACTTACATAATTTCTTACTTGCCCTGCCGCGCATGGTCTTTTAGACTTAAATTGTAAACTTTATATATATGAGGTGACCATGAACGATCTGGCCAATCTGACATCATTACATGATGTTTTATTACGCGCTGAGCGGGAGTATCCAGACAATGAAGCTTTCATCTACCGGGCTGGCACTGCCGAGCTGACTGTCACCTATCGCAAGTTTTATGAAGATGTTCTGCTGCTGGCAAAAGTCTTTACCGACAAGGGGATTGGCAAGGGCGACAAGGTGCTGTTTGTCTCGGACAATCGCTACGCCTGGATCGTTACCGACTTTGCCCTGATTGCTATCGGGGCGATCAACGTGCCGCGTGGCAGCGACACCCCAACCCGCGAACTCGAGTACATAATCGACCATTCCGATTGCACTTCAATGGTGATCGAAACAATGCCGTTGTTTAAAAAGAATGAAGAACTGTTCGGTGCTAAAAAATTCAAGAATATTTTCGTTATCGAAGGTGAAGAAGAGCACAAACTGTTCAGCAACCTTTATTGTTATAATGAACTACTCGAAAAGCGGGCCATCACGCCGTCGGACATTGAAACATTTGCCCGTCTCGGTGAAGCACTGCAACCGGACGATCCGTTCACCCTGATCTACACCTCCGGTACCACCGGCAATCCCAAGGGAGTTATCCTTACGCACACCAACATCATGTACAACGTCCGCATGATCCCGTTGGCAGTCGAATTAAAAAGAGATGATCGCTGGCTATCGGTCTTGCCAACCTGGCATATTTTTGAGCGGGCGGCCGAGTACATGGCAATCTCTTCCGGCGGCTGCACCGTCTACTCATCGGTTAAAACTTTCTCCGCCGACCTTCAGCTATATTCACCAACCATGGTCTGCTCGGTACCACGCTTGTGGGAGGCGCTTTACAGTAAAATCAACCATGCCCTTGAAGAACAAGGAAAAGCCAAGGTCTTCAGTCTATTGGTCACAGTATCGACCGTCTTTCGTCATAACCAGCGTAAACTGCGCGGACAATTACCCCGCTTCAAAAAACAAAATATCAGCACTGCCCTGCCCGGCAAATTAATGGCAATACTTAAACTGGCGTTACTCGCCCTCCCCTACAAGCTGGCGCAAAAGAAGTTCGTCCTGGTGCAAGCTCGCTTCGGCGGCCGGTTGCGCCTGGCGATCAGTGGTGGCGGCAGTCTGCCAAGATATCTAGATGAATGGATCGACGCCCTCGGCATCCGGATCGTCAACGCCTACGGCATGACCGAATGTGCCCCGGCCATCACCGCGCGTGGCCTCAACTGTGAAATTTTTGGAACTATCGGACCGCCACTGCAGGGGACCGACCTGCGCATTGCCGATGAAAACGACCAGCCGGTGCCACCTGGCGTTGAAGGTGAAATCCAGGTACATGGCCCACAAGTCATGCCCGGCTACTACAAAAACGATGCCGAGAACTACAAGACCTTTACCGATGACGATTTCCTGCGCACCGGTGACCTCGGCATGCTGACCGTGACCGGCGAACTGCTCATCACCGGTCGATCCAAAGAGATCATCGTGCTAGCTTCCGGAGAAAATATTGACCCGTCACGGATCGAAGGGGCCATCACCAGTCTGCCATTCATCAAAGACGCGGTACTGGTTGGTCAGGACCGCAAAGGCCTCGCTGCCCTGATCGTTCCAGATATCGATAAACTGAAAAAATTCACCAAAGAAAAGCTTCATCTTGGACGCTCTGACGACACTGACGGCGACTTCCTAAAAGACAGCACCATTATTAACAGCACCCGCCAGGAGATCAATCGCCTGCTGCAACCGAAGGCAGGGTTCAAGGCACATGAACGGTTGCAGAACATCAGCTTCCTCAAGGAGGATTTTAAACCGGGTGAAGAATTGACCAACACACTGAAAAAGAAGCGTCATATCATTGAACGGCGCTATAAAGAAGTTATCGACAAGCTGTTTCACTAAGACAAAATATAGCCGCCTATCAGGCGGCTATATTTGATTAAATCTGTGACCACTTTATTTGTAAAAGCCTTAAATAAACTCCAAACACCTGTCTGATCTCAGAGTTGTCAAAACCTAGCTTATTTAATCCATCAATCAAATTATTGACACCATCAATCTTGGCCTCAATATCGCTTCCAGTATTGTCAGCGAGTGCATGAATAGATATAAAATCAGCTCACATCTCATACAATCCAACACTCTCTTCAGGATGAGCAATCAACTGAATATCTATCCAAGTTATTGTATCGGTGTGTAGCGTGTTTATATCCTGATTAATAGTCACAGCGTATGAATAAACCCCGAACGGAAGTTCAAATCCATCAGCCAGTAACGACAAAGCTGTCTCCTTACGATAAGTACAAAGTAGCTGTATTCGGCCTATTGTACTAAATTGTGTAACTGCTGTTTCATAACATTTCTGGAGCCCTATCCAGAAACTCGATCACAAACCGATCCATTGCATTTTTCAGTGGTGGATCGGCATCGTCCATTTTTATGATGCAGCTTCAATAATTACTGTGTCAAGCTTGACTTGCTGTCTGTTGTATTTGTAACTCACGCTTGTTAATAATCAACGTTGCTGTTCCCACCTCTTAGTGGTACTCTTGGATGCATCATAGGGAGTACATCTAATGAATAAAGCACCAAAAATAATCCCAATCTCTGATCTCCGCCAAAACGCAAGCGGAATCATCAAACGCCTGGCGTCTTCACACGATCCTTTGTTCATTACACAACGCGGTCGGGCTACTGCCGTGATGGTCAGCATGCAAGATTACGAACAAACTCACCACGAGTTGGAAATTTTGCGTTTACTTGCCTGTGGTGAAAAAGAGATAGAGGCAGGTGTTGGTTTCGATTTAGATACTGTGCTGGCTGACGCCGACACTCTTTTAGCAGAGCAACAATGAAGATAGTCTTTACCCCTTCGGCGCGTGATCAATTTTTGCAAGCACTTGCCTATATCCGCCGCGACAATCCCTATGCAGCGGTTTCTTTTCGCCACAAAACCGAGAGCGTCCTTTTGCGGCTTAAGGATCACCCGGAATCAGGGCGAACACTTCCTGAATTTCCAGACAGTCACTACCGTGAAGTGATTGTCGCACCTTACCGCTTTTTCTACAGAGTCAAAAACAATGCTGTATGGATTGTGGCCGCCTGGCACGACACGCAGATACCCGAGCACCCGGAAGAATAGAATCGAACCCAGCCTTGACCGTCAGCCACTATTACGTGTAGATTAAACAACCTCATCAACCCACTATCCAACGGAATCGGCATTGCTTCAAGTCCATGACCTGAAAACCTATTTTTTCACCCCGAACGGCATCGTCAAAGCGGTCGACGGTATCTCCTTTTCGCTGCAAAAGGGTGAGACCATGGCATTGGTCGGCGAATCCGGCTGTGGCAAATCGGTCACCGCCCTCTCCCTGCTGCGACTGGTTCCGGAACCGGGCAAGATCGTCGGTGGCCAGATCAAATTTGACGGTGAAGATCTTCTGCACCTGACGGAGCCGGAGATGCGCCGGGTGCGCGGCAACCGGATCGCCATGGTATTTCAGGAGCCGATGACCGCCCTCAACCCGGTGTTGCGCATCGGCGAGCAGATCGTCGAAGTACTGTTGCAGCATCAGGACATCTCGCCGACCGATGCCATGGCTGCAAGCGTTGAATTACTGCACCAGGTCGGCATACCGTCACCGGAGCAGCGGATTCGTGAGTTCCCCCACCAGCTCTCCGGCGGATTGCGGCAGCGGGTTGTCATCGCCATGGCGCTGGCCTGTGATCCACAGCTGCTGATCGCCGATGAGCCGACCACCGCCCTCGATGTGACTATTCAGGCGCAGATCATGGACCTGCTCGGCAACCTGCAACGCGAACGCCAGATGGCCACGCTGTTGATAACCCACGATCTCGGGGTCGTTGCCGAATCGGC
>JAUVAJ010000067.1 GCA_030591795.1 Desulfuromonadales bacterium
CACGCTACGACAATGCAGGAGATAAGGCCGAGGATGGCGGAATAGCCTGGTGAGTAGCCATAAAGCATAAAGATATTAATCACGATCAGCGGGAGGGTGTAGTACCACTCAGCTTTGAAAATTTCCCAGGCACTGTGTTCGGATTTTTCGCCGACGATATTCATTTTCTTGGCTTCATAATGAACCATAACAAACACACTGAAAAAATACATAAGCGCCGGGAACAGAGCGACGAGCATGATCCGTGAATAAGGTTCACCAGTCAGCTCGGCCATGATAAAGCCGCCAGCACCCATGATCGGCGGCATGAACATACCGCCAATTGATGCAGCCGGCTCAATACCGCCAGCTATATGCGGTTTAAAGCCAGCTTTTTTCATCATCGGAATGGTAAACGCTCCGGTCGAGACAACATTGGCGATGGCACTGCCAGAAATGGAGCCAAACAAGCCGGAGGCGATAACTGCAACTTTAGCCGGTCCACCAATTTTGTGGCCGACAGCGGCCAAGGGGAAGTCGATAAAAAACTTCTGGGCGCCGCACTTTTCCAGAAAGGCGCCGAACAGGACAAACAGCAGAATATACGTGGCCAGAACATTGGCCATAATGCCGAAAATGCCGTCGCTTTTATAAAAAATTGAGACACAAAGTTCGGGAAAGCTTGCGCCGGCGTGTGAGATCAGGTCTGGCATGTAGTCGCCGTAGACGCCATAGGCGAGCATTACGACGCCGATAACAACAAAGATGTTGCCAACCACACGACGGGCCAATTCGATACTGACTAGAACTCCGGCGATAGCCATAACCGTATCCAGAGTTGTTTCGATACCGGTGCGGTAGTTGATCGCTTCAAAATTGTACATCCAATAGCTGATGGTCACTATTGATATTAGAATTAAAAGATAGTCAACAACCCGAAGCAGAGTAGATTTAGACTTGTACAGCAGGAATACCAGTACATAAGTAATAATTACATAAACGCCACGATGGTACTGGGTGGCAGCCGGGGAAATTACTGCAGCATAAGAGTAAAATAACAGCAGGATTAGAGCGCAGACATCAAATACTATTTGTTCAA
The DNA here is from genome assembly GCA_030591795.1 of Desulfuromonadales bacterium. Next base: position 1,079 of record JAUVAJ010000067.1, read on the forward strand.
ATCGTTTTAATTCGCTATACACGGAAAACCTCGGGTTGGTTGAAGATTATTGTAAAACAAATCAGGAGCACGGAACAAAGAATAAAATGTATATGCACTTATTCGCTGTTACCTGCTCCCATTCAGCTATGCTTAAAATTCGGGACAGGGCACTGAAGCACCCTGTCCCGAATGGGCAATTATCAGAGAAGGGCTTAGAGGACGCCTTTCTCCTTCCAGAACTTGATTGCGCCTGGGTGCAACGGCGTTACGATGCCATCAACACCTTTTGCAACTGCCATGGCTTTAAAGGTCTTTTTCTGGGCAACCATGTGCGCCAGGCCTTTGTCAGTAAAGATTGCTGTGAGGAGGTCGTAGACGACCTTGTCAGAAACATTCTTGTTGGCAACCCAAAGGGCTGAATCCTGGAATGCCGGAGTGTCAACGTCTACACCTTTGTAGGTGCCGGCCGGAACAGTCAGCTTGGAGAAGTAGGGGTACTTCTCGAAGAAGCCAGAGGCCTCTGCATCAGCGCCCAGATTAACCAACTCGATATCGTTGGTTTGGGCGGCCATGATTACAGCACCTGATGGGAACGCGGTGAAGAGCCAGAATGCGTCAAGCTGGTTGTTGCCGAAAGCTGCTGCTGCGTCATTGTAACCCATGGCATTGCGCTCGATCTTGTCCCAGACGCCCAGGTGGTTGAAGAAGAGGTCGCAGTTGGCAAAAGCACCGGAGCCGGCATTGCCGACGCCTACTTTTTTGCCGGCCAGATCTTTAACCGATTTAATGCCGGAGCCCTTGCGGACAACCAGCTGTGCCGGAGCGCCGTAAAGAAAAGCGACCGCGCGTACGTCGGTATACTTCGTTGGGTCATTTTTCATCATGCCGTTAGCGCCAAGATAAACATGTCCGGAGTAGACCGTTGAGAAATCCATTTTACCGGAGTTAGTCTTGCGCAGATTTTCGACCGAACCAGCAGATGATTGGGCCTTAACGGTGAACCCTTCCATCGCTTTAACCGGCTTATAAACCTGGATAGCGTTAGCTACTGTTTGAAAAGTGCCACCAGCCGGACCGCCACCGAAGACGATACGATCTTTGGCTAGAGCCGGAGCGGCCAGGGCGATAGCTGCCATGACAACCAACGAAAGAACTTTGTTGAACTTTTTCATCTTTTATTCTCCTTGTTGTGAGTGGTTATGCTGCTTAAAACACCTGTGTCAATGAAAGTTAAAACAATGTTTTGAGTCTAGATGTATCTAGTCCACAAGAGCAATAGAGATGCCAAGAGGAGAAAGTGCCCGAAAATATCCGTAGATATTCAGTTTGACAGAGCTTTTACAGGTGTCAAGCAGGATAATATACATGTCGATTGCAGATTGGCTTGGCGAAAACCAGCCAGTGTGGAGCGTAACTGGCGAATAATGGCCAGATTTCGACTGTTGGACTGGGTAGAACCAGGTTTGGTGGCTAACTATATGCGGTGAAGAGTTGACAGGCTTCTGTGCTTCTTCTATGTATACATCCAGGCAGCCTGTCCATGGTAAGTCCGACAGACTGCTAGGAAGGAGATTTTTAATGCAGAAAGTTTTTCTGGCTCCGGCTAAAATCAACCCGTTATTATATGTTCTCGGGAAGCGGGCGGATGGCTATCATGATCTTGCCATGCTGATGCAGACAGTGACTCTGTTTGATCAAATCGTCCTGACGATTAAACCGGGAAATAATATCCGGACGATTTGTCCGGGAGTCGACCTTGCGGATGGTGCCGATAATATTGCCGCTGATGCCGCACGGGCTTTGCTGGGTCGTGCCGGCCAGTCGTATGATGTGTTTATCGAAATTGATAAGCAGATTCCGGTCGCGGCCGGACTTGGTGGTGGCTCATCGAATGCCGCCACCGTGTTGACCGGGTTGAATGAGCTGTGCGGATTCGCCTTCGAACGTGAAGAGTTAATGCAGCTCGGCAGTCAACTCGGGGCTGACGTGCCATTTTTTATTTACGGCCAGACAGCATGGGCGACAGGGGTTGGCGACAGACTGGAGCCGGTCAGTAAAATGCCGCATGTTTGGTATGTTTTGGTCAACCCGGGAGTCGCGGTTTCCACGGCCTGGGTTTATGGAAATTTGGTCTTGACATCGCATGGTGATCTGTCTAAACTGCGCAGGTTTCCCAAGACGGTTGAGGAACAGGTGCGCCTACTCCACAACGACCTCGAAAGCGTCACCATGACACACTATCCGGTGCTGGCCGAAGTCAAGCAGCAACTGGTTAGTCAGGGCGCGTTAGGTACACTGATGTCGGGCAGCGGCTCGACGGTGTTTGGTCTGTTTTTGGATGAGGCTGCAGCCAGGTCGGCAGCAGCCCGACTGGATGGAAAATTTGGATGGCGGGCTTATGCGGTTCGTCCTCTCGACCATGATAATTGATTTGTTGGGGCGTCGCCAAGCGGTAAGGCAACGGGTTTTGATCCCGTCATGCGCAGGTTCGATCCCTGCCGCCCCAACCACTTTTAATTAATATGGCACCGATTGCTGGATGTATGGGTGCTGATGTTGTGTCTGGTTTGAGGGGCAGGTCGTGACGTCGTCACAGCCTGCCCCACTTTCACTCATAACTCACCTGGAGTCGACGTGAAAAAGCTGAAAATATTTACTGGCAATGCCAACATCCCTCTGGCGCAGGAAATTTGCGACATTCTGGGTGTTCCTCTCGGCAAATCGACTGTCAAATCGTTTTCTGATGGTGAGATCATGGTTGAAATCGGTGAGAATGTTCGTGGCCGTGACGTGCATGTCATTCAATCAACCTGTGAACCGGCCAACGAAAACTTGATGGAACTGCTGGTGATGATCGACGCATTAAAACGAGCTTCGGCGGCAACAATCACGGCAGTTATTCCGTATTTCGGCTACGCGCGTCAGGATCGCAAGGTTAAGCCACGTACCCCGATCACCAGCAAACTGGTGGCTGATCTGCTGACGACTGCTGGCGCGGACCGGGTTTTGACTATGGATCTGCATGCCGGCCAGATTCAGGGCTTCTTTAATATCCCGGTCGATCATTTGTACTCGGCACCGGTGTTACTTGAGGATATGAAGGATCGCTTCGAAGATGTTGTTGTCGTTTCGCCGGATGCTGGCGGTACTGAGCGTGCGCGCGCGTTTGCCAAGCGGCTTAATGCCGGCCTGGCGATTATCGATAAACGGCGCAGTGGGCCAAACGTCTCAGAGGTGATGCATGTTATCGGTGATATTGACGATCGGGTCTGTGTTATTATTGACGACATGATCGACACTGCCGGTACTTTGTGTCAGGCGGCGAAGGTTTTAAAAGAAAAAGGTGCACGGGCGGTTTATGCCTGCGCTGCTCATCCGGTTCTGTCCGGACCGGCTATTGACCGGATCAATGCCAGTGATCTGGAAGAAATTCTGGTGACCAACACTATTCCGACTGAAGCCAAGCGTAAGGAATGTGTAAAGCTCAGATCTGTATCAGTGGCTGGCTTGTTGGCAGAAGCGATTCGAAGGATTTACGGCGACGAGTCAGTTAGTTCGCTGTTTGTATAGGAATTACCAGTTTTCTACGCCAGTTAATCTGGTGCAGACAAAAGAATAGAAAAGATAACGGAGGAAAAACTCATGGCACAGTCGGAACTGCAAGTAACAGCACGCGAAACTGTTGGCAAAGGCGCTGCCCGTAGCTTGCGCCGTCAGGGTCTTGTCCCGGCGGTTGTATACGGCAAAGGGATAGAATCCTGTAATATTACTCTTGACCCAAAGGCGTTGAAAACTGCCCTGGCGACGGAGGCAGGCCTGAACACGTTGATAGTTCTCAAGGGTAAGGGCTCTTTTGATGGGCAGACTGTTCTGCTCAAGGAGACCCAGTCGGATTCGATCAGGCGCGATCTGGAGCATGTCGATTTTCAGGTTGTTGACCTGACCAAAGAGACCAGCGTTATGGTTCCGGTCGTTACGATCGGTATTCCAGAAGGCGTGACGATGGGCGGCACCTTGTCGGTTGTCCGGCACGAGCTTGAAGTTCTCTGTTTGCCGACAGCTATTCCCAAGGCGATCGAGGTTGATGTTGCGGCACTGGATGTAGGCGATGTTATCCACGTTGCAGAGATTGAGGTGCCTGAAGGGGCGACGATCCCGTTTGATGTCAACTTCACCGTTGTCACCGTTGTCGGCCACGCTGCCGAAGAGGAAGACGAAGTCGAGGGTGATGAGGATGAGGATGAAGAGGGTGTCGAAGGAGCAGAAAGTGCTGAAGGCGATGATGCAGCATCGGATGACAAAAAAGAGTAAAGTTTACAGTGTCCTGATATGAAACTGGTCGTTGGATTGGGAAACCCTGGTGAACGTTATGCCGAAACCCGACATAATGTCGGGTTTCAGGTGGTCGAGCAATTGGCGGCCAGAGCCGGGATCAGCCTGAAGAAGAAAGGACACCAGTCCTTTTACGGTGTTGGACTATTGGCGGGACAGGAAGTCACCCTGTTACTGCCTCAGACGTTTATGAACTTAAGTGGAGCCAGCGTTGGTTCCGCATATCGATCCCTCGGTATTGCGCCGGGGGATTTGATTGTCATCCATGATGATATCGACCTCGATTTTGGGGTTATGAAGATCAAGTCTGGTGGTGGTCATGGCGGGCAAAACGGAATCCGGCATATTCGAGAAGTTCTCGGCACCGGTGATTTTGTTCGGGTCAAGGTAGGGATCGGCCGTCCATCTGGCGAAAGGGATGTGTCCGGTCATGTGCTCAGTCGTTTCAACGCAGCCGAGCGAAAAAAGCTGGATGATGTTCTGACCAGTGTTACAGATTCGGTTGAAACTATTCTCGATAAAGGTGTTCTCGATGCGATGAATGCCTTTAATAACAAAAACTTTATTTTAAGTAACGAGTAAGAGAGGAAGAGAAGATGGAACTGCAGATGTTTGCTCCAATCCTGGGCGCGATCGGTTTTGCGATTGCGATTGTTCTCTACAAAGTGGTTAAGGCTGAGCCGGTCGGTAACGAGCGGATGAAGGAAATCTCCGAGGATATCTACAATGGCGCAATGGCCTTTTTGGGCCGTGAGTATCGTGTGCTGGCAGTATTTATTGTCGTGGTTTTCGGTTTGATTGCTGTGGGGATGAACATAGAGACGGCCTTCGCGTTCCTCGGTGGTGCTGTCTGTTCTATGACCTGTGGTTTTATCGGTATGAAGGCTGCAACCCGGGCCAACGTACGGACTACCGAAGCGGCGCGGGCCAGTGGTCAAGCCAAGGCGCTTGAAGTCTCCTTTAACGGTGGTGCTGTCATGGGCCTGGCTGTTGCTTCACTCGGCCTGGTTGGTGTCGGTGTTGCTTACATCTTCTTCGGTGGAGACACGGATACGATCAAGTACATTAATGGTTTCGCCATGGGCGCTTCTTCAATTGCTCTGTTTGCCCGGGTCGGCGGTGGTATCTACACTAAAGCCGCAGACGTCGGTGCTGACCTGGTCGGTAAGATTGAAGCGGGCATCCCGGAAGATGATCCACGTAACCCGGGTGTTATTGCTGATAACGTCGGTGACTGTGTTGGTGATACTGCCGGCATGGGTGCTGATATTTTTGAGTCGTATGTCGGCTCGATCATTGCGACAATGGCGATTGCCGCTGCCGCCGGTCCTGAACTGCTGACCAAGCTTGGTGGTGCTGAGATGGTGCAGACCAATGCTATGGTACTCCCCTTGATTCTGGCGATGGTTGGTCTGGTCTTCTCTTTTATCGGTATCGCCTCGATGAAGCTTCTCAAGTCGATGGATCCGGGCAAAGCGCTGCACTACACGACTTTTGTTGCCGCCGGTGGTTTTCTGGTTGCAGCCTTTTTCGTAATTCAAGCCTATGACCTCACCACGGGCGTTTTCTGGGCTATTCTGGCCGGAACCCTGGCCGGGATCGCTATCGGTCAGATTACTGAGTACTACACAGCTCGCGAACCGGTACTGCGGATCGCCGAGGCGAGCAAGACTGGCCCGGCAACTAATATTATCACTGGCCTGGCAGTCGGTCTCGAATCAACCGCTCTGCCTATTTTGATCATCTGCGTAGCTATTTTCACTGCGAATCACTTTGCCGGTCTGTACGGTATCGGCATTGCCGCAGTCGGCATGTTGGCCACCGTTGGTGTCACTATGACGGTTGATGCGTATGGTCCGATCGCTGATAACGCTGGTGGTATCTCGGAGATGGCTGCATTAGGACCTGAGGTTCGTGAGATTACTGACGGCCTCGACGCTATCGGTAACACCACTGCAGCTATCGGCAAGGGTTTTGCTATCGGTTCGGCTGCCCTGACCGCTTTGGCTCTGTTCTCGGCTTATGCGACAACAGTCGGCCTGAAGACGATTAATCTGATTGACCCCACAGTTGTTATTGGCCTGTTTATTGGCGGGGCGTTGCCGTTCTTCATCGGTGCTTTAACCATGACCTCAGTCGGTCGTGCTGCGGGCAAGATGGTCGATGAGATTCGTCGGCAATTCCGTGAGATTCCAGGGCTGCTTGAAGGTAAAGAGGGTGTTAAACCTGACTCCCAGAAATGTATAGATATCTCTGCGGCCGCTGCACTTAAAGAAATGATCCTGCCTGGTGTGGTAGCTGTTACCGCTCCGGTTGCGGTCGG
>JAUVAJ010000259.1 GCA_030591795.1 Desulfuromonadales bacterium
AGACGACCGGTCAGCACATCCGGGTTGATCATTACGCCATGTTCATTCAGGTCTTCCAGCGCTTCTTCGATGATGATCCGGCGTTCGGTCTCCAGCCCCTGCCAGATCGGTCGACAGAGCAAAGAGGCGAACAGCTGCGCCCCGGTCTCGAGGTGGTCCGGGTGCAGGCGGCTGAAGTAGCAGGTCAATTCGGCATCGGTCGCAGCGTTGACGGTGCCACCGAGCGCTTCGAAAGCCCGCTCCAGCAGCAGGGAATCGGGGTAGTCGTCGGTACCGCGAAACAGCATATGCTCAAGAAAATGTGAAATACCTGCCAGCTCTTCGCTTTCGTGGCGGCTGCCGACACCGACATAGCAAGCCATCTCGCAGACGTGCAGATGCGGTTGCGGAACAATGACGATATGCAGGCCATTATCGAGGCGGATTCTTTTGATATTCATGGCGGTTCAGTCGGTTCAGGTTGAAAATATCGGGCGATTACTCGTAGCGATCTGTTGTTGCATGCAAACACAGATTAGCACGAACCGTGGAGAAGGGAAAAATTTTACGGTCAGGCAACCGTCGAATCAACAGTCGCCTGTCGGAGTTATAGTTTGTTCTGTTGCGTTGGTTTTTGTTGGTCAGTTGTAGTGTTGTCTGCGGGCGGACGTCGGCGAAACTTTTCTCTGAGTTTACGTAGTGCGAGGCGCAGGCTGAAAAACATGCCGATGCTGGTCAGTGACCAGATGACGGCGACGATAGCTATTTCACTGGTAGTTTTCATACGTCAATTCTTACATGAAGCGATGCGACCGTCCTTGACCCGGGTCAATATTGACTCATGTGACAGATTTGGCACCGAGCCAGCGATCAAGCAGTCCGGTCATCAGCCGGTTACTGACCATAAAGCATCCGGCGTCGGCCAGCATCTGCTCAGCGGTTTGCACATAACGGGAACCATCGAGTTCACAACCACCATGTTTGATCAGGTCCCGGGCTGAATCGGGTGTGATTTCAAGGTGGAACTGCAGACCGATAACCTGGCCGGCGAGGGTAAATGCCTGGTGCTGGCACGTTGTGTTTTCTGCCAGATGCATGGCGCCGTCCGGCAGGTCGAAAGTGTCACCGTGCCAGTGGAAGGCGACATAGTTTTGCGGCAGCAATTCGAACCCGGCAGCGGCCGCCACTTTGGTTTGCTCTACCGGCCACCAGCCGATTTCCCGCCATCTATTGCGATAGACTTTTGCGCCGAGGGCGTCGGCGATCAACTGTGCGCCGAGGCAGATGCCGAGCACCAGTTTGCCGGCGGCGATTGTCTCGGCGATCAGCACTTTCTCCAGTTGCAACCACGGGCAGTCTGGCTCGTCATAGACGCCCATCGGTCCGCCCATGACAATCAGCGCATCGAAGCGGTCGAGCTTCGGTAGCTGCTGGTTGCGGTAAAGGTGGGTTGCAGACAACTGGTGGCCGTGCTGGATCAGGTGCTCCTCTATACAGCCGAGACCTTCGAACGGGACATGTTGCAGATAATGAATGCGCATAGTCAACAGGTTCAAGGTTAAAGGTTAAACAGCCGATCGCGCAAACAAGTGCAACTGGCTGTTTGGTTTGCTATTCAGTTCGTCAGTAATTTCGCGGCTTCCTTGGCGTGGTAGGTGATGATCAGATCGGCCCCGGCCCGCTTCATGCCGAGCAGGGTCTCCATCATCACCCGGTCGCCATCGATCCAGCCTTTTGCGGCAGCGGCCTTGATCATCGAGTATTCACCTGAAACGTTGTAAGCGACCAGCGGCAGGTCAAATCGGTCCTTAATGTCACGCAGGATGTCGAGGTAGGCGAGGGCCGGCTTGACCATCAGGAAGTCGGCGCATTCCTGTACGTCGAGGGTTGCTTCGCGGACCGCCTCTATCCGGTTGGCCGGATCCATCTGATAGCTGCGGCGATCACCGAACTGCGGTGTAGAATCGGCGGCATCGCGAAACGGGCCGTAGTAGGCGCTGGAATATTTAACGGCGTAGCTCATGATCGGAATCTGGTTGAAGCCATTGGCATCAAGTATTTCACGGATCGCCGCAACACGACCATCCATCATGTCAGATGGCGCAACGATATCGGCCCCGGCCCGGGCGTGTGAGAGAGCTTCGGCGGCGAGCAGTTGCAGCGTTTCATCGTTATCAACATCGCCATTCTTGATCACACCGCAGTGTCCATGATCGGTGTACTCACACATACAGACGTCGGTGATCACCAGCAACTCCGGCACGGCCGCCTTGATGGCCCGGATCGTCTCCTGAATAATGCCGGTTTCGCTGTAGGCATCCTGCCCGACCGGATCCTTGGTTTCCGGAATACCGAACAGGATCACCGCCGGGATACCAAGGGCATGCACTTCTTTTGCCTCGGCAACGATATGTTCGATCGATTGCTGGTAGATGCCGGGCATGGAAACAATCTCCTTTTTGATATCTTTACCAAAAGCGGAGAACATCGGATAGATCATGTCATCGGCCCGCAGATGGGTCTCGCGAACCATACGGCGGATCGTGGCGTTGCGGCGCAGGCGACGGCCACGGTATTCAGGGAAAAACATCAGGCACCTCCGGATGCAGAAGAGTTGTTTTGTTTCTGGAAATAGTCGGTCAGCGAATCAATCATCGCCTCGAGGGTTGATGGGGTCGATTCAGCGGCGATATTCAAATTGTGCCGGGCCATGGTTGCACTGGTCAACGGCCCGATGGAAAATAACGGTATGGTGCCGAGCAGTTCGTTTTGCCGGTCGTCGAGCAAGGTCATGAAGTTATCGACTGTCGATGAGGCGGTGAAAGTGATGGCATCGACCTTTCCGGCTCGCAGCAGGTCCCGCAAAGCTTCACCGTTGTCTGGCATTCGGCTGCTGTAGGCGATCGGCGCATAGACTTCGGCACCGGCAGCGGTCAATTCACTATTGATGAGGTTTCTGGCCAGCTCGGCGCGTGGGTAGAGAATCCGTTTGTCCGCGATGCCTTGCTGCATAAGCTGCTGGATTATCCCCTCGGCGCGAAAATCTTCGGCTTGCAGGTCGGCGTGCAGGCCGTAGTTTTGCAGCGCTTCGGCAGTTTTCGGGCCGACCACAGCGACTGTAGTCCCGTAGAGGTCGCGGACATCCTTGTTGCTGGCAGTGAGACGGGTGAAGAAGGCGTCGACGGCATTAGCCGAGGTCAGAATCAATATATCAGTTTGGGGTAGTGCCGCTATGGCCGCATCGAGGTCAGCGTAGGATGGTGGCGGGATAATCTCAATCACCGGACAGGCGACCGCTTCGGCACCGGCAGATTCAAGTAGCGCTGAAAAACTGCCGACCTGCGCGGCGGTACGGGTGACCAGCACCCGCTTGCCGAATAGTGGCCGGTTGTCAAACCAGCGCAGACTGTCACGTAATTCGACCACTTCGCCGACAAAAATCAACGCTGGTGGTTTGAAGTCAGCCGCCTTGACCTGCTCGACAATAGTTGACAGGTTGCCGGTCAGCGTCTCCTGGCGCGGGGTGGTTGCCCAGCGGATTACGGCGACCGGGGTCTCGGGTTTGCGGCCATGGGCGATCAGTTGTTCGCAGATGTTTTCGAGATTGGCCATCCCCATGTAGAAGACCATGGTGCCGACCGCCGTCGCCAGCTTGTCCCAGTC
>JAUVAJ010000202.1 GCA_030591795.1 Desulfuromonadales bacterium
CACAATCTGCTGTGCAACGGTTGACTCGACCGCCAGGCGGATACGCTGGCGATCCTACGGGGTCATCTCGAGGCTGTCTTTTTGCATCAGCGATGTTACCTGGTAGTCGACAGTCAGGTTGGATTCGCGCAACACTTCTGATATTTGCGGCTCCCCGACCTGAAATGTACTTTTGGCGTCAAAGTAGACTTTGTCGATGGTCCCCCCGGTGGTCAGAATCTGGATCGGCATATGTACCACCTCTCTTTGATGGCGTCGCAAAAAGTCCGCCCGACTGCGTTGCAGCGTTTTTTCAGGACCTCGACCTACAATATGTAGGTCTTCGCCCCTGAAAAACCGTTACGCCTTGTGGGGCGAAATTTTTACTTAGCCATCTGGTTCTTTTTACGAGACTATCTTCTTTAGCTCGGTTCAGAATTATAGCTCCCGGCCGTAGATGAATTGTCCGCAGACTGTGGTACCGAAGCGGGCCACTCCCGGCAGACATCCCCATTGATCAAAGCCGAATTTCTTGAGCAGATGAATGCTGCCGGTGTTGACATCCATCAGCACCGCCAGCAGATGGGTAAAGCCGAGCGTCGGCGCCTCGGTCAGTGCATGTTGGACCAACCGGCTGCCGAGCCCTTGACCGCGTTGGGTGGCGTCGATGTAGTAGCTGATTTCAGCCGTTGTGCGTAGCGCTGCGCGCCCGGGGCGATATGGACTCAGGCTGCACCAGCCGAGCAGTACGCCGGCATCTTCGGCAATAAAAATCGGGTAGGCTTCGGCTGTGTGCTGATTGAACCAGTCGCGGCGCTCTTCGACCGAGACCGGCTCGGTGTCGCCGGTGCAGAACCGTTCACTGACCGCCTGATTATATATAGCGACGATTTCCGGTAGATCTTGTTCCAGAGCTGTACGTAGAAGCATACTGTTTATCCCAAGGTTAGATAATGCCGTGCAAGATGCCGCCGGCAGCGCCGAGGGTGTCGACCCGTTGTTCGATCACCGGGTCGGCCGCAAGTGCTGGCGCATGGTGCGGTTTGCTTCTGGCGTCTATGATCAGGGCACCGCTACAGCCCCAATGCTTGCCGGTGATACCGGCACCGATACCGTAGACATCGGTGGCTGGATCTGACCGGGTGAAGGTCGTCCAGAGGAAGTTATTGAAAGTGGCCGCGCAAAAGGCGCTGTCATCAACAATCAGCAGCAGCGGCCAGTTGTTGAGTGGATGGTCATCGGCAAACGCTGCGCAAAAGGCCTCAATCGCCGGGTCGCTACAGCCGCGTGCGGCCGTTGCCGGTGGGCCGTTAATAGCCAAGATCCCCGGCATTATGCTCTGTGGAGCATTAAAGCCGGTCGGCAACGTCAGGTTATCCGGCAGACTGTTTGGTAGACTGTTTGGTAGACTGTTTGGTAGACTGCGTCTGGCCGGGCCGGTTGCAGCGACAACCAACTTCGAACCGCGGTTCAGCCCGGAACCGGAATAGTCGAGGGTGTCGACGGTGGTCCGGGTTGTAAAATGCAGATCGCGTCGCCAGTCGACCCGCTCCAGTATATGACTTAAAAACTGCGGGATCTGTTGAATGTCGAGCTGCGGGTTGTCCTGCTCGGCAGCGATCCAGAGATATTTTGCCAGTGACAACTGGCCCTGCCCGAGAATGGCGTGCGCCTGGGTCAGCAGCTCCATTGGACCGTCGTCCGGCGCGCCCGGAGTATAACGCTCACTGCCGATGGCGAGCAATAGAGGGTGAACTCCGGCGTCATCGACGGCGTGGACCGCGCGGACTCCCGGCAACACGTCCGGGATGAGATCGCCGGTCAGCTCATGAATGAAGGTGCCGAAGCTGGTATCTTCCTGCGGCGGGCGGCCGACGGTAGTGAACGGCCAGATCGCATCGGGGCGGTGATAGACTTGCTTGACCCGCATAACCGGGAAGTCGTGGGCCAGACTGTAATAACCGAGATGATCGCCGAACGGTCCTTCCGGCAACCGCTTGTCGGGAATAATTTCGCCGACCAGACAGAAGTCGGCTTCAGCCGGAACCGGCAGTTGGCCGTCAAGTTGCTGCATCGGGATACGATGACCGCCGAGCAGTCCGGCAAAGGCAAGTTCCGGCATCCCTTCCGGCAACGGCATCACTGCTGCGACCGACAGACTTGGTGGGCCGCCGACAAAGACATTGACCTTGAGCGGTACGCCTTGTTCCAGGGCGGCCGTGTGATGCACGCCGAGGCCGCGATGGATCTGGTAGTGCAGACCGGCCTCTTCATTCTGGCTGTAATCATTGCCGGAAATCTGTACCCGGTACATGCCGAGGTTGGAATGGCGGAAGCCGGGCGTATCCGGATGTTCGGAATAGACCTGCGGCAGGGTGATAAAGGCGCCGCCATCGTCGGGCCACGAGACCAGTTGCGGTAAGTCAGAAAGAGCACATTGGCCAGCAGTGGCCGGTGCCTGGCGCACTGTCTTCGGCAGCAGATGGCGTGCGGCCAGGCCGATACCGGGCAGAGCGAATGGTTGTTTTAACGCCTGCATCGGATTGAGCTTGAGTGCGACCAGTTGCTCGATAACCGGCAGAGTGTCGCGAAACAGAAACCGGGTTCGCTCCAGCGTGCCGAACAGATTGCCGAGCATCGGAAAGCGGCAGCCCTTGACTCGGGTAAACAGCAGCGCCGGACCACCGGCAGCATAGACTCGGCGTTGGATCGCGCCGACTTCAAGCTGGGGATCAACTTCGCTGTCGATACGCAGCAGTTGGCCGTGACGTTCAAGATCGCGCACGCAGCTTTGCAGGTTTCTGTAACCCATAAGTTATTAATCTCATTTTAAGTGGCAGAACAAACTGTTACAGGAGAGTTTACCGGAAGCTACGGGGCAAGACAATATGCGAATGTAATCATTTATCAGGGTCTTAATAAAAAAGAGGAACCGCTTGCAGGCGGCTCCTCTTTTATGTTCTGTGTGGAAATAGATTCAGGCTTCCTTGACTCCGAGTTTTTTCAAAAAGGTAATCATCGGACACCAGTTGGTGAAAGCACTCTGGAACAGGTTCAGGCCGACAAAAGCGGTGAACCAGAGCCAGTTCGGATTGTGGTAATGGGCGAGGGCCAGGCTGAGCAGGGTAAAGAAGCCAGCGGCCATGCGAAGGTAACGATTGACGGTCATGGTGATTCTCCTTTAAGAGGCGAGAGTCAGAAACTGTAGCGGACCCTGGCGTACAGATTGGTGTTCTGTTTTAACTGGTCGATTTGTCAGTAGTCTTTAAGGCGTTGTTGTTTTTGCCTATATACGATAAATCATATATATCAAATTTATTTTGTGTCTGTCAAGGTTTAGTCAACGACTGAAGTTGTAAATATGTATAGGAGCATTATTATCTGTTACGAAGTGGCTGCAACCATGACTGGCAATCAACCATGGTGACAGCTTATGCAGACAGTCGGTGTAGAAAAACCGTTTGCTTTAGAACAGGGTTTGCGCTAGTATAACGCGAAATTTGTTATTAAATATCAACATGTTGCGTAGTTTTAAATTTAGTTTGATATCGTCAAACAAAAAGGAGCCAAAGAAATGAAAAAGATTCTGTATTTGTTGCTGCTAGTCAGCTTCTGTTTCATGGTTACAGCTTGTAGCGATGAAAAAGCCGCCCCGGCCAAGCCGGCCGCAGAGAAGACTGCTGAAAAACCGGCCAAAAAGAAGGATCCGCTGGCCGCTTGGTCGGCGAAATTCGATCCGAGTGGTGCCGAGTTCACTTACATCCTGTCTAATGTCTCGCACCCGGTTATCGAGGGTGTCGGCGTCGGTTACCGGATTCGTGACGCGGTCTGGGAGAAATCGGGTGGCCGGCTCTATGTTGACTTCCGTCCGCTGGCCCAACTCGGCGGCGAGAAGGATGTTATCTCCAAGTTGAAGCTTGGTGCTGTACAGGGGATGCTCAGCTCTTCTGTCGCTGCTGCCAACGTCGCTGACCGACTCGGCATCGTCAACCTGCCTTATGTGGTCGATACCTTTGATAAGCTCGACACCTTCCGCAATACCCCTGAGCTCTGGACACCGTTTGCCAACGGCGCTATGGAGAGCGGCATAATGGTTGTTGATTTTACCGGTTACGGCCCGTACGGCTGGGCAACCAACAGTCCGGTCAAAACCATCGCCGACGCCAAAACCATCAACTTCCGTATCGCTCAAGCCCCGGTAAATACCGATGCCTACAAGGCTTGGGACCTGAAGTTTACGGTAATGCCGTGGCCGGATGTGCCGCAGGCATTGCAAACCGGTGTCATCACCGGTCTTGACCACACCGCGATTGTCTGTAACATCACCAAGAAATTCAATATTGCCAAGAACTTCACTGAGCTAAACTATGCTCAGGGGCTGTTCGTGCATCTGATGAACAAGC
>JAUVAJ010000062.1 GCA_030591795.1 Desulfuromonadales bacterium
AAATTTGAGTATCAGCGCGGTTACAAATTTTCGACTTATGCGACATGGTGGATCCGTCAGGCGATTACCCGGGCCATTGCTGACCAGGCACGGACCATTCGTATCCCGGTGCACATGATCGAAACCATCAATAAACTGATCCGGACCAGCCGGCAGCTGGTGCAGGAGATCGGTCGCGAACCGATTCCGGAAGAGATCGCCGAGCGGATGGAATTGCCGCTGGAAAAGGTCCGCCGGGTTTTGAAAATTGCCAAAGAACCGATCAGCCTCGAAACACCAATCGGTGAGGAAGAGGATTCTTCTTTAGGTGATTTCATTGAAGACAAAGGGGTTGTGACGCCTCTGGAAGCCGTTATCAAAGGGAATCTTGGTGACACGACTGCGCGTGTGCTGTCAACCTTGACCCCGCGCGAAGAGAAGGTGTTGCGCATGCGTTTCGGTATCGGTGAAAAATCAGATCACACGCTCGAAGAAGTCGGACAGGATTTTTCTGTTACCCGTGAGCGGATCCGACAGATTGAAGCGAAGGCGTTGCGCAAGTTGCGGCATCCGAGCCGGACCAAGCGGCTGAAGAGTTTCGTCGAATAGTTTTGTAGTGAGTGCGGCCGGTTCCCTGGGCAGGCTGGGCTATAATTAAATAATCAGGGCCTATAGCTCAGTTGGCAGAGCCACCGGCTCATAACCGGTCGGTCCCAGGTTCGAATCCTGGTGGGCCCACCACGAAATAAGCTGATGACCATTCGAGTCTCATTAACATATGTCAGGCAATAGTCTTAAAGAGTGCAACTGAACCGAACAGTTGCACTCTTTTTTTATGAGGGTTCATGGCAGCGAAAAAGATAGTAAGAGTTCAGGATGTTGTCGGTCTGCTGAACGCACTCTATCCTCCGGTTCTGGCAGAGGATTGGGACAATGTCGGCTTGCAGGTAGGTGATCCGGCGGCTAAAGTTTCGCGCGTTGCGATCTCGCTTGACCCCTCACCTGTCGCTGTTGATGCGGTGATCAGCCTCGGCGCTGAAATGCTGGTCTGTCACCATCCGTTGATTTTTCGTCCTTTGCAGCAGGTGACAACCAGGGATGAGACCGGGCGTCTGGTCTGCACGGCGTTGCGTGGTGGCCTGGCGATCATGTCGGCCCATACCAACCTTGATCGGGCGCATAACGGCTTGAATGACTGGCTGGCACAGGCACTCGGCCTGGCTGAGACGACGCCGCTTGAGACGCCGACCGGGCTGCTGTTCAAGCTGGTTGTTTTTGTCCCGATCGAGCATAAAGAGCTTGTCGCTGAAGCCATGTTTGAAGCCGGGGCGGGGCAGGTAGGCGCTTACGACCGCTGTTCCTTCAGCAGCGCTGGAACCGGAACTTTTCGGCCGTCAGCCGGAACAAAGCCGTTTGTCGGCAAGGTTGGCGAAGAGGCATCCGTCGAAGAGGTGCGACTGGAAGTGCTGGTGCCGAAGGAAGCTCTCAGTCGGGTGGTGAGCCGTCTGATCAAAGCCCATCCGTACGAAGAGGTTGCCTATGATCTGTTGCCTATTATCAACAATCGTACGGATATCGGGCTTGGTCGAATTGGTCGTTTGTCCAAGGTGACTGCTCTATCTGATGTGATCTTGCAGATCAAAGCGGCTCTGCAGATTGAGACGCTACGGGTAGCTGGAGCAGGGAGTGATAAAATTAAAAAGGTCGCGGTTTGCGGTGGTAGCGGCAGCTCATTGTTGCAGACCGCTTCACGTCAGGGCGCCGATCTGCTGGTGACCGGCGATGTCAGTTATCATGACGCGCGCAAGGCCGAAGCGCTTGGTCTGACCGTGGTCGATGCCGGACATTTTGCAACAGAGCATATAGCAGTTGAACAGTTGAGCCGAACTCTTAAAGCTGCAGCCAAAGAGAAAGGGCTCGATTTCGAAGTTTCAGCCGTAACCGGGGAGCAGGATCCTTTTCGGACGGTATAGAAATCATAGCAAGGCCATAACCAGGCAGGAGGTAACACGTGCAGGAAACATTGAAAGTACTAATGGAACTCCAGAGGCTCGATCGGGAGTTAAACACAAAGCGTCGAGGACGGACAAAACTTGCTGGAGAGCAGGCAGAAATCGCTGCCGAATTGAGCCGTGTTCAGGCGATGGTTGATGAACTGCAGGCGAGCGTAGCTGAGCTCGATGCGCAGCGCCGTGATCTTTCCCAGGATCTGTTGATCGAAGAGGGGAATATCAGCAAAGCTGAGAATCGTCTACCGTCCATCAAGACACAACGTGAATACGTTGCGGTCCTGAAAGAGGTCGATACGGCAAAAAAGCTGAACAAGGAGATTCAGGACAAAATCACCGCCCTGGACGGAGAGAAAGAGGCCCTGAACAATGATTGCCAGGAAAAGCTCGATGAGCTGGGGCAGATGAATGATCAAGTTCAGGCGCGCCAGAAAGAGATCGCAGCTGCCCTCAAAGATTGTGACACGGTTCTGGGTGAAGGTGATGGTCGCCGGGATGGTTATCTGGATAAAATCCCTGCGTCACTGCGCAAGCGGTATGAGATGTTGCTCGATCGCCGAGCCGGTATTGCGGTAGTTGAAGCGCGGCAGGAAACTTGCTGTGGCTGCAACATGAACCTGCCGCCACAACTGTTCAACAACTTGTACACGACCAAAGAAATTCTGACTTGCCCGCATTGCAACCGGATGCTGTATCTTGCTCAGGCCGATTCTTGATTTTGTAACCTGACGCAGTAATGGTTAAAGTCCGAACTCTTGTATGATGCACTCGCAAAAAGAATAATATGGCGACGCCATTTTGTTTGGCTGAAGAAGGCCGGATGGTCGCCGGTTTGTCGCAAGGCAGACGGGAGGAAAGTCCGGGCTCCACAGGGTAGGATGGTCCTTAACGGGGACCGGGGGTGACCCCAGGGAAAGTGCCACAGAGAGTAGACCGCTCCTCCTTCGCCTTGGCGAAGGAGGAGTAAGGGTGAAAGGGTGAGGTAAGAGCTCACCAGGTCCGGCGGTGACGTCGGGTGCTCGGTAAACCCCATCCGGAGCAAGACCGAATAGAGGAGTGTTTGAGGACGGCCCGTCCGAAGCTCCCGGGTTGGTTGCTTGAGACCGTCGGCAACGACGGTCCTAGATGAATGGCCATCACCTGTTTCCGGGTAACCGGGGATGGGAACAGAACCCGGCTTATGGCCTTCTTCAGCCGTTTTTCTTGGCGTTACAAATATTCCGCCCTCCGGCGTTGAAGTGCTTTTTCAGGACCTCGACATACAGGTGTATGCCTTCGCCCCAGAAAAAACACTCCGCCTTGGGGGGCGAAATATTTGCTTAGCCTGTAAAGGTCGTATTGTGGAGACACTTCCTGATTCCCGCCAAATCCTCTGGCAAGACATAATCCAAAAAGTTCAAGTAGAATGGCAAGCTTCAGGCGAGAAAGATCGTGCTTGGATAACCGTAAAGATTGAGCGTCTCACTGACCTTCAACAGCAAATACATTGTCTGGTTTCTGTCGCCGATGGCGAGGACGTATGTCGTGACTGTGCCGGTGCCTGTTGTGAGCATGGCCTCTATCACCCAACCCTGGTTACGGTTCTTGCTCACTTCGTATTGAATCGACCTCTGCCAATCCCTGACTTTCAACAGAGCTGTCCCTACCTTGGCGTAGCCGGTTGTAATTTTTTACCTGACGTTCGTCCCTATAATTGTCTGACTTTTATTTGTGAACTGATTGAAGATCGACTCTCAGCAGAGCAACGGCAAGCGCTGTTGACTCTGGAATTAGAGCTGCGCGGAATTTACGAAGAGTTTGATCGTCGTTATGCTGGGTCAAGTCTGCGAGGTTTGATGAACCGGGGATTAGACAAAAAGCATCAGCATTTGCTTGAGCGCCAAGATGCGTTAGTTTAAGGTTTACATGGTACTATACTGAAGGCCGCACATTGACCTTCTCACAGGAGCTACCAGATGGAGATAAATTTCAAGAAAAACAGTCCTGAAGTCGAGGAGCGTATTGCTGAGCTGATGAGCTTGGTCGGGGTGCATCACCCGCGCATCATTCGTGAGATGATCCTTTCGGCTTTGAAAGCTGGCCACGATATCGATTATCTGGCGGATTTGAAGCTGATTCGTACGACAATGAAGGAGATGCGCTTTACCAGTAAAGTGTTCGGTCCCTATCGGGGGCGGCGTAAAGTGACTATCTTCGGCTCAGCTCGCAATGAGCCTGATGATGCGATCTATCAGAAGTGTGTCCGCTTTGCACGCATGTTGGCTGATCGTGGCTATATGTCAATTACCGGCGGCGGTGGCGGGATTATGCAGGCCGGCAATGAGGGTGCCGGTTCAGAAAATTCGTTTGCAGTCAATATCCAGCTACCGTTTGAGCAGGATACTAACCCGGTCATGTCGGACAGTGATCGGGTGATCATGTATCAGTATTTTTTTAATCGTAAGGTCGCCTTTCTGAAAGAGGCGGACGCCATTGCGCTGTTTCCGGGTGGATTTGGTACTCTGGATGAGTTTATGGAAGCACTCACCCTGATTCAGACCGGCAAAACCCCGCCGATCCCTCTGGTTTTGATCGATAGCGATGCGGGTGACTACTGGGAGAAGTGGTTTTCTTTTCTCAAGGAAACCTTGTTGGTCAAAGGGTTGATCTCCGGCGAGGACTTCAGTCTTTTCACCATCACCCGTGATCCCGAAGAGGCGGTACAGGTAATCGATGATTTTTACCGGGTCTATCATTCAGGCCGTTACGTTGGCGAGACGCTGGTGCTCCGGTTAAATAAACCGCTCGATTCAGAGCACCTGCAGATTTTGACAAGTGAATTCAGCGCAATACTGGCTCCCGGAAGCCGCTTCAGGGTGACCGGGCCGCTACCGAAAGAAGCAGACCAGCCGGATCTGGCTGGTCTGCCGCGCATTGCGTTTGAATTTAATCGGCGAAATTTCGGGCTGCTTATGGCCTTTATTCACCGACTTAACTCATTTTGAGAAGCTAAGCCTGTCATCTCGAACAACGAGAGAGATCTTTTTTAGTAACAGATTTCTCTCTGCGATCGAAATGACAAGAGCTATCAAGATTTTTCGTTTTCTGCATAAGACGATATAAAAACTATTGCACTGTCTCCTGCAGTTTGTGGCAGAACAGACAACGGAATTTGGGCGGGTGATCCTTCGGAAAGGGAACATCCTGTTCATTGTGGCACTCTTCACAATGCTTTTCGGCCGCTTTTTTGCCATCTTTTTTGACGATTTCATAGTACGGCAGATGGGTCTCATCTGCTGGAATGCGATGGGTGGTCTCTTGTGGCGCGACCGCTAGAAAGGCGACGATGCCAACGCCGATGGCCAATAGCAGTAAATCTCTTTTACGTTCTTTTTTCATTACAATCCTGTCTTGTCAATTCTGCTGTGTTGATCAGCTACGGCAGAAGATGTTACTCGGACTTGATGAACACCAGGTAGATTACCAGAGAGACAATAGTGATGCCGCCGGCGATAAAGATAAACAGGGATTCGTTGCCGATGCCGGTTTCGCCCAGTGAGGTCTCCTGAGAAGCGGTGTAGGCGAGCAGTTCGGCAAAGCCGACGATGCCGATCACGGTCGCCAGCAGCCGCCGCCACTTCATGACTAGGCAGATAACGATTATTACAGCAACAGTCCCGAGAAAGTAGGGACTGTGCATTAATTCAGAAATTTGTGAATCTTTGAAGAATCGAACGATCTCTTCAGTGCGTAAATTACGCAAAACGGTAAAAAACTTATCGATGAAATCCATCGGTTTATCCCCCGAAATTCGTTGTCATAAAATGTGTTGTTTTTTCCTTTTGATCGAATTGTAAATTGTAGCAGTAATTAATCAGCAAGGAAAGTACAAACAGCTTAATCTCCTTGACTTTGCGCCGGTCATTCTCCTACGATGATCGATCGTATTGAATCAGAAAAAGAGAGGGTTTAAAGCATGCCGGAGCGGGCAATAGGTATATTTGATTCCGGGGTTGGTGGACTGACGGTGCTCAAAGAAGTCGCCCGCTTGTTACCGCAGGAAGAACTGTTTTATGTCGGCGATACTGCACGCGTACCGTATGGCACTAAGAGCCCGGAAACAGTCAGGCGATATGCTGTTGAATCGGCCGGATTTCTGGTTCAGCAAGGCGTGAAAATGCTGGTGGTTGCGTGCAATACAGCATCGGCGGTAGCCGTTAACGAATTAGCCAGTCAATTTCAGATTCCTGTTATCGGTGTGATTGAGCCCGGCAGTCGTCGTGCGGCAACCTTGACTACAAATCGCCGGGTCGGCGTCATCGGTACCGAGGGGACAATCAAGAGCGGGGCTTATGCCCGGGCGATCAAGTCGGATGATCCGGCCATAGAGGTTGTCTCGGCGGCTTGTCCGCTGTTTGTTCCGCTGGCCGAAGAGGGTTGGCATGAACATCGGGTCGCCGAGATAGCCGCCGGCGAGTATCTGGCACCGTTGCTTGACGCCGGAGTCGATACCCTGGTCCTCGGATGTACGCATTACCCTATGTTGAAAAAAACCTTACGCACTGTCTTAGGCGACGGCATTCAGCTGGTTGACTCGGCCGAAGAGACTGCCAAGGTAGTAGTAGACACTTTACCTTCTGTCGGTGCAAATCAGGAGGGTGAAGGGTCAGTCCGGTTTTTTGTTACCGATGTTCCGGACAGGTTCAGTCGGGTTGGTAGCGCTTTTCTTGGAAGAAATCTGGAATTTGTTGAACAGGTGAATTTATGAATAAACGAACAGTTATTTATCTTGGTATTGCCGCGATCATTATCGTCTTTTGTTTGCTCTGGCTGCTTGGTCGGTCGGGCTCGAACAATCAACAACTGGTGGTCAGTCCAAATGCGCAGGTGCCGGTTGCGGCGGTTGATACCGAGCGTGATGTTACGCTCTATTTCGCCAGTGCTGACGCGACTCAGTTGCTAAGTGTGATCGATCGGATCGGCTGTGTCGATGAACAAGGTTGTCTGCGGGGGATAGTTGAAGCTCTGATTAAAGGTCCTGTGGTAGATGGTTTGCCGGTTATCCCCGTTAAGACCCAGTTGAACAGTGTGCGGATCGAAGAGGATATGGCTATTCTCGATTTTGATGCGCAGCTGGCCGATGGTCACCCGGGTGGAAGTCAGAGTGAACTGCTCACCGTTTATGCCCTGACGAATTCAGTCGCTGTAAATTTCCCGCACCTGCGGCGGGTACTGATTACAATCGATGGCGCTGCGGTTGACACCCTGAAAGGGCATGTTGATCTGCGGCGGCCATTGTTGCCAGATTTTTCGTATTCAAGGCGCAATATAAATTCCGTCAAGAAAGAGGACTAACGTCGATGAACAGATTTTTAAAAGCGCTCGATACGGACATCCTGGTTCTCGACGGAGCCATGGGGACCATGCTGCAGGAACGTGGTCTGCCGCCCGGCGGTTGTCCGGAAGCAATGAATCTGAACTCGGCCGATGTTGTCGCCAGCGTGCATCGTGAATATGCCGAGGCCGGAGCCGATATTTTGGTGGCAAATACTTTTGGTGGCAGCCGCTCAAAGCTGGCGCATTATGGCCTTGAGGCGCAGGTGCATGAGATCAATGTGCGCGGGGTGGAGATTGCCCGAACGGCGGCGGATAATGATCAATTTGTCGCCGGCACAATCGGCCCGACCGGGCGTTTTCTTGAGCCGGTTGGTGATGCCGTCTTTGATGAAATGGTCGATATATTCGGCCAGCAGGTCAAGGCGTTTGCCGCTGCCGGTGCCGACCTGATAACCCTGGAAACGTTCCTCGATATTTCGGAAATAAGAGCCGCTGCAATCGCCTGCCGTGAATTTTCAGATCTGCCATTTATTGCCCAGTTAACGTTTGATGATGGCGGTAGAACCGTCCTTGGCACTCCTCCGGAAGCTGCGGCGGTAACGCTTGATGGCTTACAGGCCGATGTGATCGGCTCAAACTGTGGGCTCGGGATCGACGGTATTTTCGATGTCCTCGACAAGATGCGGACGGTGACCAATCGACCGCTCATAGCCCAGGCCAATGCCGGATTACCGGTG
>JAUVAJ010000104.1 GCA_030591795.1 Desulfuromonadales bacterium
ACTTTGATGATTTACATAGTGTTTAATTAGTTTCTGTCCGGAAACCGCCCTTTTACGCAATCTCGACGTCAATCTGCACTTTTGATTGTGCGGCGTAAAGTACTACGCCTCCGCTCAAATGCTAGATTTCCTTGACCTTGCGAAAAATTACTGGTTTCCAAAACAGAAACCAAACTACACTCATCCAGTGTTTCCGGATGGACACTAATTAGGAGACCTCATATTGGACAACGATAGTCAAGGGGACGAACAAAACTTTATTGCCAGAGGACTGAGCCGGCTTCTGGGCCGTCGCCGAATCTCTTCTGAAAAAGAGTTGCAGGAAATTATCAGCGAGTCGGAAGCACGCGGTATTATCAATGAAGAAGAAGGCGATATGATCCAATCCGTCTTTGAGTTCGGCGATACAATTGTCCGCGAAGTTATCGTTCCTCGTACAGATATGATCAACTGCAGTCACGATGCATCAATTCGTGATGTCCTTGACGCTATCATAAATTCCGGCCACTCACGCATCCCGGTCTATGAAGGGACAAATGACCGTATTGTCGGGATCGTTTACGCTAAAGATCTGTTGCGTTATTGGGGTAGCGATGCGGACACAACTTGCGTTCAGCAGGTTATGCGTTCCCCATATTTTATTCCGGAAACGAAGAAAATTGAAGATCTTTTGCAGGAGTTCCGCTCCAAGCGGGTGCATATTGCCATCGTTGTCGATGAATATGGTGGTACTTCAGGGCTGATAACAATTGAGGACCTTATCGAGGAGATCGTCGGTGAGATTCAGGATGAATATGATCGTGAACCGGCTTTACTGGTAGCAGAAAAGAACGGAACAGTTCTGGTTGACGCTCGCCTGAGTATTGAAGAGATAGAAGAATATTTTGATGTCGAAATTACCCGGGAAAAATTCGATACCATTGGCGGCTATCTATTGCACTTATTGAACCACGTGCCGAAACCAGGCGAAGAGATCGTCGATGGTTCTTTACATATGTCAGTTGTTGATTGTGACGAACGCAAGATTAACTCGGTGCGTATACGCCGAGCGGACGCTTTCGACAAAAATGAGGTCGAAGAATAAATATGTCGTTTCGTCCTGCTCGTGATTTTATAGTTGCTCTGGCCTCCGGCGTCCTGCTGGCAGCAGCTTTTCCTTTGTTTGACTGGTCGTTCGTCGCCTGGTTTGCTCTGACGCCGCTGTTTCTGGTGATGTCGCGGCGACCGTTTTTGTCCGGTTACGCCGCTGGTCTCGGGTTTTTTGCCGCAGCACTTTATTGGCTGAATATAGTCATGGTCACCTATGGTCGACTGCCGCTTGCGTTGTCGATCCTGGCTTACCTTATCCTGGTCGGTTATCTGGCCTGTTTCTTTGCCTTACCTGTCTGGCTGGCAGAGCGGTTTCGCCGTCGTACCGGTTTATCGATTGTTGTTTCATTGCCAATTTTATGGATCGCCTTCGAGTTCTTGCGCGGCATTTTGTTGACCGGTTTTCCATGGGCGCTTATCGGTTATTCACAACATGACAATCTGAATCTGATTCAATCTGCCGATCTCCTCGGGGTTTATGGCATTAGTGGCCTGATCATATTTGCCAATTGTTTATTATCTAATTTACTTCGTGCTGTGTATTTTCTCGATAAAACACTTGTACCCAGGCGAGCCGTGATTATCTTTCTATTATTGTTCGTTGCGAACTGGGGTTATGGGGTCTGGTGTTTCGACCAGGATATAGATCGGGTTGATGTGCCGGTTACAGTTGGGTTGGTTCAAGGGAACATCGATCAGTCGATGAAATGGAATCCCGAAAATCAGTTGTCGACGATTCAAAACTATCTGTCTCTGTCGGAAAAAGCGATTGAAGAAGGTTCTCAATTAATAATCTGGCCGGAGAGTGCGACTCCATTTTATCTTCAAGACCCTTCACCCCTCAGCCAGAGTGTTCGGCAAGTGGTTGTGCAAAACAATCAATATTTATTGACCGGGAGTCCAGCTTACGAGTATGAATCGGACGATATTCGTTACCTGAATAGTGCGTTTTTGTTGTCACCTGAGGGTGAATTTATCGGGCGCAGTGACAAGGTTCACTTGGTGCCGTTCGGTGAGTATGTTCCGTTGAGCAATTTACTACCATTCGTAAACAAGTTGGTTGTCGGAATCGGTGATTTTTCTCCCGGTTCGATCGAGCCTATCAGGATGCCTTACGGGAAGATTGGCGTCCTGGTCTGTTATGAGGGGATTTTTCCGGAATTAGCCAGGCAATATGTCAAGGCCGGGAGTGGATTGTTGATTAATGTAACCAATGATGCCTGGTTCGGTCGTTCATCAGCGCCTTATCAGCATCTGGCGATGACTCGTTTCAGGGCGATTGAAAATAGACGCTGGCTTGTACGGGCTGCAAATACAGGTGTTTCGGCGATTATTGCTCCGTCTGGAGAGATTCTCTCTGCTGCATCGATATTCGAGCCGGACGTTGTTGTCGGCGACATTACCTTCCGTTCCGAGTTGAGCATATATACTCTTGTCGGTGATGTCTTGCCGATCATTTCTCTGTTACTTGGAATGTTCTGGTTTATCCGAAGCCGAAAGAAGTCGTTCGGATCGAACAATAATTGAATGAGCGCTTGCTCTGTAGAATGCAAGTCGATATAATCCCGAATTCACTTTTGCAGGGGTACCTATGTTTCGCGAAGAAAATGAGAGCATCGACAACTTAATAACCAAGCTCATTGAGCTGAGGAGGTATCTTTGACGTCGATGGCAAAAAAGAGCGTGTTGCAGAGCTCGAAGCAGAAATAGCTCGTCCCGGTTTTTGGGATTTGGGTGACCAGACGCAAGATCTGCTCAAAGAAAGAACCCGCCTGCAAAAAACCATCGAAGACTGTGACGGTGCCGAGCAGGAGTTGGATGATCTTCAGGTTCTGTCTGAGTTAGGTGAAGAGGGGGAAGACCAGGAAACTCTTGATGAGATAAAGGGTTTGCTTCCGGAGCTTGAAGCACGTATTGCGCGGATGGAATTTGCCCGGATGCTCTCCGGTGAACATGATAGTTTTAACGCAATTTTCAGCATAAATGCCGGGGCCGGGGGGACGGAAGCCCAAGACTGGGCCGACATGCTCATGCGTATGTATTTGCGTTATTGTGAGAAGAAGGGGTTCAAAACCGAGATCACTGATTATCAACCTGGTGATGAAGCTGGCATCAAAGGCACCACTTTCACGGTTGAAGGTGATTTTGCCTACGGTTGGCTGCGGGCCGAAATGGGAATTCATCGCCTGGTTCGGATTTCACCGTACGATTCAAATGCCAAGCGCCACACATCGTTTGCCTCTATCTTTGTATTTCCGGAGCTGCCAGACGACCTCAATGTCGAAATAATCGATAAAGACCTGAAAATAGATACCTTTCGGGCCAGTGGCGCCGGTGGGCAGCATATCAATAAAACTGATTCGGCTATCCGGATCACACATATTCCGTCCGGTGTTGTGGTCGCTTGTCAGAGTCAACGAAGTCAGCATAAAAACAAGTCAACTGCCATGAAACAGTTGAAGGCACGACTGTTCGAGATGGAGCGACAGAAAAAGGCCGAAGAGGCTGAGGCGCTGGCCGGTGAGAAGAAGGAGATCGGCTGGGGTAGTCAGATTCGGTCTTATGTACTGCACCCGTATCGGATGGTTAAGGATCACCGCACCAACTATGAAGTCGGCAACACCGATGCAGTGCTCGATGGTGATCTTGATGGGTTTATTGAAGCCTACCTGCTGAGCAAATCCTGAGATTGCGCAGATAGGATAATGAGGAATTGATGAAAGTCTTACGCTTTATAAATATATTATTGGCAAGTTTATTAGTCTTGATCCTGGCTGGCTGTGCGGCAGAAGAAGGTGACTTGACTCCGCCGGACGCAGCTGTTGATGCTGGTGTTATTGTATCTCCTACCAAAGAGACTACCGTTGTTTTTACAGGGACAATGGCATCTGATGCGTTGATTACTGCTGATGCTTTGCCGGCCATTGCTGTGATAACAGCCCGAGATAATGTTGCTGGAACGTGGGAATGTACTGTTTCCGGTATGACTCCTGGATCAAACACCATTTGGGTTTACGCAACAGACCCAGTTGCTAATACTCGTACGATGCTGATTACTATCGAGGTTGATACCGTTGGGCCAATCATGACTATTTTACAATATCCAGAGGTTGCACAAGCTGGATCGTTTAGTTTTGCCGGGACAGTTGATGAGGCAGGTTCAACCGTATCGGTTGAGGTTTATGATTTGTCTGATCCTCCTGTTCTTGTGGCTTCATGGCCCGCTTTTGTCGATGCGAACATCTGGGATGTTAATCTAACGCTGTCTGATGGAGACTACAACGTCATCGCAACCGGCACTGATCGTCTTGGTAATGATTCGGTAGTCCCTGAAGAACAAACTATAAATATAGATTCAACAAGCCCTGTTCTTACGATAAACCCTTTATTGCCGGCCTTGTCTCTTCCGGTTGTTTTGAATACAGATGAAGACCTGCAAACCTTCGATGGAACAGCGCCCGCTGGCAGTTTGTTATCTGTTTCACCCTCTTCATCGCTAACCCAACCTATAGCCGGGGTCTGGGACGCAACCGTATCTGGGATCACTGCAGCAAACACTATCGTTACTTTTGATGTAGACAATGGCAGCACTATACAAAAAGTATTGGTTGTCAGAGATCAGACTGCACCTACGGTGGTTGAATGGACTTCTACAACACCCAGTACGGTCACTGTTGAATTTAATGAGTCAATGGATGCTACGACAATTCTGCCAGAGAATCTGTTAATTGAGGATTCTAACGATACTTTATTTAGTGTTTTGTCAGTAGTGCAAGATAATGACCGTACCTTTACCTTTACAACAACAGCCTCTTTACCGCTTGGTGAGTCGTACACTGCTACACTCCAGACGCCCCAACTTCCAACTGTTTGTTCTGTTGTAGATGGCTGCACGGTTGAAGACGGACGTGGCAACGGTCTTGCCGCCTCATATATCTGGCGATTCAATAAATAAATGACGACATATGTCGATCTCAGGTGAGCTCAAATGGAAGAACTGAACGATTTACTAAAACAGAGACGTGCCAAACTGGATGAACTGCGGGCGCAGGACATTAACCCGTTTGCCAATGATTTTAAAACAACCCATGTTGCCAATGATGTTCATCTGGCTCATGTCGGGCATGATAAAGAAGCTCTGGAGTCGATCGACACCGAGTATGTAATTGCTGGCCGGATTATGGCTCAGCGTGATTTTGGTAAAGCGGCTTTTATCCAACTGCAGGATCGTTCCGGCCGGTTGCAGGTTTATGTTGCCAAGCAGCAGGTTGGTGATGCAGCGTACGATACTTTCCGCAAGTTCGATGTCGGCGACATCGTCGGCGTGGCCGGTGTACCGTTTCGGACCAAGACTGACGAACTTTCTCTGCGTGCCAGTTCTATTAGGATTTTGACTAAATCGCTGCTACCGTTGCCGGAAAAGTGGCATGGTCTGACCGACGTCGAGACCCGTTACCGGCAGCGTTACCTCGACATGATCGTCAATCCTGACGTGCGGGAGACTTTCCGTAAACGGACCGAAATAATCCGTCTGATTCGTGATTTCATGCAACAGAAGGATTTTCTTGAAGTCGAAACGCCGATGATGCAGCCGATCGCCGGCGGCGCCACGGCCAAACCGTTCACTACCCATCACAACACGCTGAAGATGGATCTGTTCCTGCGTATTGCTCCGGAGCTTTACCTTAAGAGGCTAGTGGTCGGTGGATTTGAGCGGGTATTTGAGATTAATCGTAATTTCCGTAACGAGGGGATTTCGATTCAGCATAATCCTGAATTTACCATGATGGAGTTTTATCAGGCCTACGCAACCTATGAGGACCTGATGGATATGACTGAAGAGTTGATCTGTCATGTCGCCGAACAGGTTGTCGGTACTCTGAAATTTCCATACGGAGAAAAAGAAGTCGATCTGACCGCTCCATGGGATCGTTTGACAGTTCGTGAAGCGATTGCCAAGTATGGAGATATCTCTCTGGATGACATGGAAGACCGGGACAAACTGTTCGCCTACGCCAAAAAGCTCGGACTGGAACTTGATCAAAATATCGGTCACGGTAAATTGCTGACCGAAGTCTTTGACGAGGTTGCCGAGCCGAACCTCTGGAACCCGACCTTTGTCACCGAATATCCGACCGAAGTATCGCCCTTATCTCGGCGTAATGATGCAAACCCCGAGGTCGTTGATCGCTTTGAACTGTTTGTTGTCGGACGCGAGCTGGCCAACGCTTTTTCCGAGCTGAACGACCCGATCGATCAAAAAGGCCGCTTTGTCGATCAACTCAAAGAAAAAGAGGCTGGCGATGAGGAAGCACACGCCATGGATGAGGATTACATCCGTGCCCTCGAATATGGACTGCCGCCGACTGCTGGTGAGGGTATTGGTATAGATCGGCTGGTTATGCTGCTTACCAATTCAGCATCGATTCGCGACGTCATTTTGTTCCCGCAAATGCGGCCTGAACATCTCTGATCCCGGAGACTGCTTTTTGTTATGAATTTTGAATGGTTCGTCAGCCTGCG
>JAUVAJ010000097.1 GCA_030591795.1 Desulfuromonadales bacterium
GAGAATCCGCTGTACCGCGATAACCAGAACCGACTTGAAAAAGTTGGCTATAGATTTATTGATCCAGTGTATGGTGATCTCGCTTGCGGTTGGCAGGGGAAAGGCAAACTACCGGATCCGGAGCAACTGTTTACCGACTCTCTTTTGTCTATCCGTGAACCAGATCTGGCAGGTGAAATAATTTTGCTTACAGCCGGGCCTACTCGTGAAGAGATCGATCCGGTCAGATACCTGTCAAATTATTCCTCTGGCAAGATGGGCTATGCGATCGCCAGAGCTGCTGCCGCACGAGGTGCCAAGGTAGTTCTGGTGTCTGGACCGACTTCACTTGATTCACCCGCCGGGGTCGAAACAATTCATGTTGTCTCAGCTGAACAGATGAATGGTGTCGTTCTGGAACGGGCTCGTGAAGCTACGGTAATAATCAAGGCCGCCGCTGTTGCTGATTATCGACCTGTGGTGCGGGCCAACGGGAAGGTTAAAAAGGAAGGGCAGGATAGCTGGGCCATAGAACTCGCGAAGACCCCGGATATTCTTGCGGCCCTCGGGCAAATGGGACTGGATGCGCTGCTGGTCGGTTTTGCTGCTGAAACCGATGATCTGATTGGCAACGCCCGTAAAAAGCTGGAAAAGAAAAATGTTGACTTGATTGTGGCCAATGATGTTTCACGCTCAGATGCTGGTTTCGAGGTTGATACTAACGCCGTCCGCCTGCTATTTCGTGATGGTTCAGAAGAAGAGTTGCCGTTATTGCCGAAATCTGAGGTAGCTAACACCTTACTTGATCGGATAAAAACCCTGCGTGGCAATTAAGCACAGAGACATTATGGGCAAATTTCGTCTGACAAGAGTTCCATAATATGTTGCTGCTGTAGAATGCTCTGGCGGAAGCGTGGCCGAAGATCATCCAGGTAGCTTTCAATCTCTGCCGTAGTCAGTTTTCCGGACTGCCAGACTGTTTTAAGGTTCTTGCGCAGGATGCGCGCAGCATTGAGCGAACGTGCACCGGTCGGGTCGGCCTGCAGGTATGGTGACTCCGGATCGCTAAGGACGCTGAATACAGCTTCGTGGGCCAGCGAAAGATACTCATTGAGATTCTCTTCCGGCAGAGTCCACTTGGAGTTAGTCGATAATGAACGAATTGTTTTCTGCCATTGCTGTAGTCTGTTCAATAACAGTAACGAGTTGAAAATTCGTTTGTTGGTGCCGAACGAGAACAGAGTGTTGGAGAGCACCTCGCGCATCATGTTATCGTTAACATTGAAATTTTTCTGTGCTATCTGTCTGGCCAGCAGCCAGGTTTTCTCCTCAACACAGGCTTCAACCCGCAATTCCCAGTAGGTGTGTTTGAGCATAATCGTGTTGAAGGTGCGAATCATTTTAAACGGTACAAAATAGGAATGTGCGATTGTGTCAGCCGCAAGGTGAGCCATATAACCGTAGGCGCAGGCACGTTGCCGATCACTGTCGGCTGCATCAACAATTTTATTGCCCATACGCCAGGAATGACAATTGCGTAGATGGTGTGTATATTTTTTACCGAGTGTAATGTCGGCACTGATGCAGCCGTAGAGGAAGTCGAACGGATGGCTCGACAGGATAGTTTGCATTCCGGCAGGAAGCAGAGTTATCTGATCTAATATCTGTGAGCCTAGCTGCAGGTGGACGCCAATTCCCCAGGCACAGGCCTCAGTTGGCAGAACGATGAGCAGGAGCAGGATTGTCGGGATCATAAAAGCCATTGGTGGCCGCATTTCGTTATGTGTACAAGTAAGAATAATAGACCTTGACTGGACTGTAAAGAGACTATGCCAAAGGAATTTAAATCTGACCTGAAAAATGCTGTTGGACAAGCCCGTGGAGTCCTCGAGGATTTGCAACGACTCGGCATTGGTGAAGTCTATTGTTCGCCGGCAGAAGGGAGCGCTCGCCTTTGCAGTCAGGACGTCTCAGCGCAGGAGGCAGGAGGGAGTCTCACTGAAATAGCCGCCGACCTCGGTGACTGTCAACGCTGTCCGTTGGCGGCAAATCGTACCAAACTTGTATTTGGTATCGGCAACCCGAATGCGGATATTGTTTTTGTTGGCGAAGGTCCTGGCCGGGAAGAAGATCACAGCGGTGAACCGTTTGTCGGTGAGGCCGGACAATTGCTCGATCGGATTATATATTCTATGGGGCTACAGCGCAGCGATGTTTACATCTGTAATGTTGTCAAGTGCCGACCGCCGGACAATCGTGACCCGAGCAAAGAGGAGATTTCTACTTGTGAACCTTTTCTGGCCAGACAAATTGATGCAATCCGGCCAGAAATAATTATAACGCTCGGCAAGTTTGCGGCCCAGACCCTTTTGCAATCCAGTACACCGATTTCAAAACTACGTGGCCAGTGGCAGCAATACCGGAGCCTCCCTTTGATGCCGACTTTTCATCCAGCGTATCTTTTGCGTAAACCTTTGTGTAAACGTGAGGTCTGGGAAGACATGAAGGCGGTGTTGAAAAAGCTCAGAGATAATCAAAGTTAGAATTGTTAAGTATTTTATTGTATTGAATCAGGTCTTGATACGTTAGTATACGTGTGCTCTATATTTTTGAAAAATTAGTGGGGGGTAGAATGGCTCAGGGCTTGAAAATACTTATAGTAGATGGATCCAGGTTCTTTCGCAGTATCGAAAAGCAGTTTCTTTCGAAGACACCGGCTGAGATTCTGGAAGCTGAGTCAGGTGAAGAGGCTCTTAAAGTCTGGAAGGAGCACACACCTGAGCTTGTCTATGCGGCTGCAGACTTGCCAGATATGACTAGTGCTGATTTGTGCCGCAAATTAAAAGCGCTCGCTGGATCTAAGCAAGCTTCAATTGTCCTGATTTGCGATGGCAATGATGACATCCAGATGACGGCTTGTCAAAATTCAACCAGTGATGGAGTGCTGACCAAGCCGATTGATCGGCACAAGTTTCTTGAAGTCGGCCGTCAATTTCTTCCCAGCATTCGTGAGCCGCGTCGCACATGCCTCTTTCCGGTCACCTTTCACCATAAGGGTGGTGGCTCAGATGGGTGTCGTGGCAAGTGTCTGGACATTAGTGGTGGCGGGTTATTTATCGAATCGACTATATTGCCTGATTTGAACAGTATCATTACTATAGAATTCGTTCTGCCGTACAGAGATCATACAACAATAAACTGTAAAGGGATGATCGCCTGGCACAACACCCGCCCCCATCCGACCAAGCCCAATTATCCCATTGGTTCAGGTGTTAAATTTATTGACCTTAAACCCAAAGACCATGAAATGATCAAGACTTTCTCTACCTGATTTCTGTGATCTCGAGTCTTTTGATTTTTTCAACCAGGGTGGTTCGGTTCAGGTGGAGCAGGCTTGCCGCCTGCGCCTTTACTCCGGCACAAAGACGCAACGCTTCCTCAATAATCTCTTTTTCTATACTGATCATAACTTCTGGTAAATTCAGTCCATCTGAAGTGACTTTCGGGTGGGCTAATGCGACAGTATTTTCTTGATGGAATGTACGCATAGTCGATGGCAAGTCGTTTTCGTCGATAATGTTACCATCGGTCAAGGCGACGGTTCTTTCAATCACGTTTTCAATCTCACGGACATTACCAGGCCAGTCATATTGTTCCATCGCACTTAACGCTTTGTTGGTTATAGTCATTTTCCCCCGTTCCATGTCCTTGCAGCATTTTTTCAGAAAATGTCTGGATAGCAGGGCGATATCTTCATGGCGTTGTCTTAGGGATGGCAGTTCAATCGGGATGACATTGAGCCTGTAGAACAAATCTTCACGGAAATTCCCTTTTTTAACTTCCATTTCCAGCGTAGCATTGGTTGCAGAAATAACCCTTACATCAAGTTTGACAGTTTTGTCCGCGCCGACACGCTCGATTTCATGTTCTTGTAACACGCGAAGAAGTTTTGACTGCAACACCATCGGCATGGTGGATATTTCATCGAGAAAAATTGTGCCTCGATTTGCCAACTCGAATTTCCCCGGTTTATTGGCAATAGCGCCGGTAAATGAACCTTTAACATGTCCGAACAGCTCACTCTCGAGCAACTCCGACGGGATTGCGCCACAGTTGATAGCGACAAAAGAATGATTCCGGCGTTGACTGTTAAAATGAATCGCTTTGGCGACAAGTTCTTTTCCGGTGCCAGATTCACCTAGAATCAGTACCGTGGAATCTGTCTGAATTATTTTTTCCATGCGCTGAAATACGCGCTGCATTGCCGGGCTGGAGCCAATGATATTGTCGAAGTTGTATTTTCCGTGCAGTTGTTGTTTCAGATAGCGGTTTTCATTGATCAGTTTGCGGTTTGCCAATGCCTTGTCGATGACTATCAACAATTCTTTGACGTTCAGTGGTTTGTTAATGTAGTCAAAAGCCCCTTCCTTCATCGCCGTTACCGCCGACTCGGCTGACCCCATACCGGTTATCAGAATAACGTTGGTGTCAGGGGTGTTCTCTTTTGCCCACTTAAGAATATCTATGCCACTGGCACCGGGAAGATTCAAGTCTGTTATGATGATACCGAAGGTTTTTTGTTGCAGGATCTCCAATGCATTCTCAGCGGACTCTGCTGACTGGACTCGATGACCTGATGCGGTGATGAGAGAGCTCAGGGTGTCACGACTATTTTTTTCGTCGTCGATCAGGAGAATGTCGTTTGTTGCTTCCATGTTTACCTCAAGCTAGATAGTTCGTTGCGTCATGATATTGACGGTATGTTGCCATGAATTA
This sequence comes from Desulfuromonadales bacterium, assembly GCA_030591795.1. Next base: position 4,756 of record JAUVAJ010000097.1, read on the forward strand.
TCTGAAAGAACAAGAGCCTAGATTTATAAAATTAGTTAAGTCGATAGAAAGTAAACGCTTTTTTGCGATAAAAGGGATGTGGGTGCGATATAGCGCAATCAATGTGATTTGAAGTAATAAATCGCTATAGATTACATAGGCTTACAAAATAGAACGATATTACATCTTGACAACTGCCGTTTATGACTGTTTATACTGTTTTATTAAATCATATCTAAGTTGCTAAATTTATTAATAAAATTAATTATAACTAAAATTTTTGTCCTGAAAATTTGATATCAATTAAGGTCTTTATTCTCGATGTAAATTTTCATTCAAATTTAAATTTATAACCAGATTCTATACAAAGTTGGAGGTTCTATGTCGGTCAAAAAATTCAAGAAGATTATGGCGGCCAATCGTGGTGAAATTGCTATTCGCATTTTTCGCGCATGTACCGAGCTAGGTATAAATACGGTCGCGATATATTCTGAGCAGGATCGATTGTCGCTGCATCGTTACAAGGCTGATGAAGCCTATTTGATCGGCAAGGATAAAGGACCGGTTGATGCTTATCTCAGTATTGATGAAATCATTGATCTGGCGCGCAAGAATGATGTAGATGCTATTCATCCCGGTTACGGTTTTTTATCAGAAAATCCCGACTTTGCCGAGGCGTGTGAACGGGCCGGCATCACATTTATCGGACCCACTCCAGAAATTCAACGCAGTCTCGGTGACAAGGTCTCCGGCAAGAAGGTTGCGGCCGAGGCTGGCGTGCCGATTGTACCTGGCACAGATAACCCTGTCAGTACTGACGAAGAGGCCTTGATCTTTGCCAAGGCTTCCGGTTACCCGATCATCGTCAAGGCACTGGCTGGCGGCGGTGGTCGTGGTATGCGGGTCGCTTACAATCAGAAGGAATTACTTGAAGGGATGCGCTCCGCCGCTTCAGAGGCAAAGGCCGCATTCGGTAATGCTGCTATCTTCCTGGAAAAGTATATTGAGAATCCGAAACATGTTGAAGTCCAGATTCTGGGTGATAAGCATGGTAATCTCGTCCACTTCTACGAGCGCGATTGCTCGATTCAGCGCCGGCATCAGAAAGTAATTGAAATTGCTCCGTCACTTTATCTAACTGAGAAAAAACGCGAGGAAATTTGCGGATATGCACTAAAAATTGCCAAAGCGGTTAATTACGTAAATGCCGGTACTATCGAATTTCTTATGGACAAAGATGAAAATTTTTATTTCATCGAGGTCAATCCGCGGATTCAGGTCGAGCATACGGTGACCGAACTGGTGACCATGCGTAACCTGGTTCAGGCTCAGATACGCGTCGCCGAAGGTCATAAACTCAAGGATCCGGAGATTAATATCAAAAGCCAAAAAGATATTGAACTGCGGGGTTATGCTATTCAGTCCCGGATCACTACTGAGGACCCGCAAAATAACTTTGCTCCTGATTTTGGTGTTATCAAAGCTTTTCGTACTGCCGCCGGTTTCGGCGTTCGTCTTGACGCTGCGGCTGGTTATGCCGGGGCGGTTATCACGCCACATTACGATTCTTTGCTGGTTAAAATTTCAACCTGGGGTCTGACCTTCGGTGACGCATCCAGGACCATGCACCGTGCTCTGCAAGAGTTTAGAATTCGTGGTCTTAAAACCAATATCGGTTTTCTTGAGAAGGTGATTACGCATCCAGTCTTCCTCGAAGGGACCTGCGATACCAGCTTTCTTGATAAGCATCCGGAGGTGTTCCAGCTGCCGGTCAAAAAGGACCGGGCCAATAAAATACTCTCTTTTGTCGGGCACACTTCTGTCAACGGTTTCCCCGGAATTGCTCCCGAGAAGGCGTTGAAATTCAAAAATTTGCGTGAGCCGGATCTGCCGGAAATTCCCTATGGTCAACAGCTTCCCCGCGGTACCCGCGATATTTTGCGTGAAAAAGGGGCTGAAGGTTTAGCCGACTGGGCACGTAATGAGAAGCGGCTGCTGATTACGGACACAACCATGCGTGATGCTCACCAGTCGCTGATGGCGACCCGGTTTCGCACCTTTGATCTTGACCGGATAGCTGAAGCGACTGCGCATCTTGGCGGTGGTCTGTTTTCACTTGAAATGTGGGGTGGTGCGACCTATGACGTTTCTATGCGCTTTCTTA
>JAUVAJ010000351.1 GCA_030591795.1 Desulfuromonadales bacterium
AGCAAGTATCGATCGCTTGCTGCAGACGTTTGATCGCCAATGGATACTCAGCCCGGCAATAAACATAGCCGAAACTGCAGCCGATGGCATAAGCGGCAATCATCATCCCTTCAATAACACCGTAGGGATCGCCTTCAAGAACCGAACGGTCCATAAATGCACCTGGATCGCCCTCGTCAGCGTTGCAGATCAAATATTTAAGATCGCCTGGAGTCGCCTTACAGAACGACCATTTGACACCGGTCGGAAAACCACCGCCGCCACGACCACGCAGGCCGGATTTCTTAACCTCTTCAATAACTTCATCTTGAGCCATGGTTACGGCTTTTTTAATGCCAGTGAACCCTTTATGTCCGATGAAGTCATCCAGACTTTCAGCATCGATCATTCCACAACGCGAAAAGATAATCCGCTGCTGGTTCTCAAGAAAATCGTTGTAATACTTACCGGCGACTTTTTTGGCGACCGGTTCGTTGCCAAGCATGTGCTCTTCAACGATCTGCGGCACCATATCCTCGGTAACGAAATCGTAGGTCACAGCCTCCTGGCCGGGCAAAACAATATCGACCAGAACATCGTTGGCGCATAGACCACGACAGCCGGTCTTCTTGACGTCGCAACGCTTGCCGAGCTTGGCTTCTACACCATGCTTGGCAAACTCCGCTTCGAATGCATCGACTACTTTCAGGGAGCCGGATGCAATACCACCGGTTCCGGTGCAGATCAAGACTTCAATATTCTGAGATGTTTCAGCCATATAACCCTCGGTCAGTTGACGGTAATCAGTCCATCTTCTGATATTTTTCGATAACTTCATTTACTTTCTGCACCGTCAGGGAGCCGAAAGTATCTTCGTTTACCATAATAACCGGCGCCATGCCGCACGCGCCGATACAAGCAACATATTCAGCGGTGAACTTAAGATCTTCAGTGGTTTCAGCGTGGGCAACCCCGACTCTCTCCTTAATAACATCGGCAATGCGCCCGGCCCCCTTGACATGACAAGCCGTCCCCATGCAGACCCGAATGATATACTTGCCACGCGGTTTCAGATGGAACTGCGCATAAAATGTCAACACACCGTAGATCTGGCTGGTGTAGATATTCAGCCGTTCCGCCGTCAGGTGAACTGTAGATTCAGGGATGTAACCATAACTCTCCTGAATTGCCTGCAATGCCGGCATAAGTGCGCCCTGCATATCGACAAACTTGTCAAGAATCTCGTTACACGGACCGAGATCAATTTCCTCTTCTTCAACTTCTTCCACTGCTTCGCTCATGAAATTCCCTCTCGCGTCGGAATCGTTTAGCGGTCAATCTCACCGAGGACGATGTCCAGGGTACCGATCGCTGCGATAACATCAGCCAGTAATGAACCTTCGACCATCTGCGGCAAAGCCTGCAGATTTACGAATGACGGTGGGCGGATCTTCATGCGGAACGGCTGAGCCGAACCGTCCGAGATTAGATAGTAACCGAGCTCACCTTTCGGTGCCTCGATCCCCACATATACTTCGCCAACTTCCGGCTTGAAGCCTTCGGTAATGATCTTGAACTGATGAATCAGGCCTTCGATGCTGTTAACAACATCCTGCTTCGGTGGCAGACAGACTTTCGGGCAGTCGGCCAGAATCGGACCATCCTCAAGTTTATCGAGAGCCTGATGGATAATCTTGCACGATTCGCGCATCTCGTCGAGACGCGCCGTGTAACGGACAAACGTATCACCTTCGGTGCGGGTGATAACATCGAAATCATAATCTTCGTAGCCACTGTATGGATTGTCACGACGTAGATCCCAATCGACACCAGAACAACGCAGAGCCGGCCCACTCAGTCCAATATCAATGGCGGCAGCGGCATCAATGTGACCGACACCCATGGTACGCTTCTGCCAGATTTTATTTCCGGTCAACAGACCTTCGTACATATCAATATAGCCCGGCATATCATTGGCGAGACTGCGGATATCATCGGTTATACCGGCGGGCAGATCTGCCGAGAGGCCACCAACCCGAAAATAATTGGTAGTCATACGGGCACCGGAAATCTTCTCATAGATATCCATGATCAATTCACGCTCACGGAAAGCATAGATAAAGACTGTCATTGCACCAATATCCAGAGCATGCGTTGCCAACCAGACCAGGTGACTCTTGATCCGCGTCACTTCAGCCAGCATGACCCGGATAACCTTGGCCCGCTCCGGAATCTGCTCGGTGATGCCGAGCAGTTTCTCGACAGCCAGTACATAGCCGAGGTTGTTGCTCATCGGCGCCAGATAATCGAGTCGATCTGTCAGCGGAATCGTCTGGTGGTATGTACGGTGCTCAGACAGCTTTTCCACACCACGGTGCAAAAAGCCGATGTGCGGTGTCGCCTTGACCACGGTTTCGCCGTCCAGCTCCAGGATCAGCTGCAAAACGCCATGGGTCGACGGATGCTGCGGACCCATGTTTATAGTCATGATTTCGTTGTGAGCCATCATTTTCCTCTTTATAAGTAATACTTCGGGAATTGGAATTCTTCGTGTAACGATCTACTGCAGGCGGCCCTGGTACGGTTCGCGATCAGGTCCCTGGAGAGGATAGTCCTTACGCAG
>JAUVAJ010000231.1 GCA_030591795.1 Desulfuromonadales bacterium
GTTACCATCAATTGACAGGGCCCCATTGGAACGGGCCCGGATCAATTCACAGTCAGTTATTAAAACCTGCCCCACTTCAAAGATAGAGATGCCATCCGCCAGGATAAAGGCATTTTTTGCTTACTTTTTGTTGACGCCTCGACAAAAAGTAAGGCGCTTGTCGTGGCGCGTCCCGACGGTTCTGATAATGACTTTTATGTTAATTAAGAAACAACAGAGGCAACCTTGAATGGTTGCCTCTGTTGTTTCTTAATATAATTTATCACTCATCCGGAATCTTAAAAACCACATGTACCCCAGCCAACCCTTCAAGCTCCGGCAGGTTAACCGCATCAGTATCGCCGATAACCCCGACAATAGTTCGGTTAGCGCCAGTTGACTGGTGAAAATCAAAATCATGGTCGACCAGGTATTGTTTAACCTGCTGCAACGCCTCTTCGTTAGCCTGTTTTTTCATGATAATCAGCATGGCAATCAGATTCCTTTCGTTTTGATGCGCTCCAGGGTGCGCGATTCGTCGATGACACGTTCAAATAGGCGGATAATGGCACTGTCATCGAGGGGCCCCTGGTTGCTGGCAGTCATGGCGTCGAAGATGCGCTTTTCACGTGATGGGTCGTAGACCGGCCGGTCGATGGTTTTCTTGATTTCGCCAATTTTCAGTGCGAGCGCTGCCCGTTCGTTGAAGATTCGCAGCAGTTCCCGATCGAGCCGGTCGATCTGTTTTCGATAATCATTAATGTCCAACTGAACCTCCTGTTAAAATCTTTTTCGTACAATCGTATCGTGTTTGCAATGGATATCGTCGGTATCCGGATAATCAATTGTGTAGTGCAAACCTCGACTCTCTTTGCGTTTCAGGGCGCAGCGAATAATCAATTCGGCAACAGTGGCAATATTACGCAATTCAATCAGGTCGGAAGTGATAAAGAAATCCCAGTAATAGTCATCAATCTCTTCATGCACCATCTGGACACGGCGCAGGGCCCTGGTCAGCCGTTTGGTCGAGCGGACGATACCGACGTAGTTACACATGCTGAGGCGGATTTCATGCCAGTTATGGGCGACGATGACCTCCTCATCGCTGTTGGTGGCGCTGCCGGTGTCCCACGATTCAACCTCAGGATATTCCGGTTGCTTTTCGGTCATCCGCTCAATTGATCGTTGCGCGGCATGGGCAGCATAAACTACACCTTCGAGCAGGCTATTGCTGGCGAGGCGATTGGCGCCATGCAGACCGGTATTAGATGCTTCGCCAATGACGAACAGGTTGTGAATATCTGATTCACCCCATTTATCCACTTTTACACCACCACAAAGGTAGTGCGCAGCCGGGACTACCGGAATCGGCTCTTTGGTTATGTCAATACCGTAACTGAGACAGGTTTCATAAATATTCGGGAAGCGGTCTTTCAGGGTGTCAGCATCCTCATGGGTGATATCGAGGTAGACACAGTCTTCACCGTGGGTTTTCATTTCATTGTCGATGGCCCGGGCGACAATGTCACGCGGCGCCAGGTCTTTGAGTTTGTGATAGTCAGTCATAAAAGCGGTGCCATCGCTCCGGCGCAGGATTGCGCCTTCGCCACGTACAGCTTCGGAGATCAGGAATGACTTTGCGTGCGGATGAAAGAGGGTGGTCGGGTGGAATTGCATGAATTCCATATTGGCAATCGATGCACCAGCCCGATAGGCCATAGCAACCCCGTCGCCGGTGGCAATATCAGGGTTGCAGGTATAGAGGTAGACCTTACCGGCACCACCGGTCGCCAGCACGGTTACGCGGGCGCCAAAACTTAAGACTTCGCCACTGCCAATATTGAGTATATATGCGCCGAGACAGCGATCCGGCTTTATTCGACGGTGCTTGACTTTACTCTCGGTGATCAAGTCGACAGCAATGTGTTGTTCGTAGACGGTGATGTTCGGATGGGCACGAACCGCTTCGACCAGCGCCCGCTCGATCTCCTGGCCGGTCATATCTTTAGCGTGGAGAATGCGGCGTTTACTGTGTCCACCTTCGCGGGTCAGATCGTAGGTGTCATCATCCTTACGTGTAAAGTTAACGCCCCAATTAATCAGATCAGTGATAGCCTCAGGCCCGCCTTCAATGACCATCTTGACAATAGCTTTGTCAGGTAGTTGTGCGCCGGCAACAATAGTGTCTTCGATGTGCTCGGCAAACGAATCGTCAGCTGAGGTAACAGCGGCGATTCCGCCTTGAGCCAGGGCGGTTGCAGTTTCAGCTATCGCCCGTTTTGTGACCAGGGATACACTCCCTTGCTCTGCCACCTTCAGTGCATAAGATAGTCCGGCAATGCCGCTACCAATAATCAGAAATTCTGATATAATTTTCATTGCTCACGCCTATTGGATAAGATGAAGGTTGCTGTTGTGAATGCTTATTATGGTAAGCTGACGTAAGCGTGTCAAGTCATCTGATTTATACCGTATTTGCTTGACAGCGGATGTGCCGCCTGCTATTAAATACACCCTTTGATGGCCTCGTCGCCAAGTGGTAAGGCAGTGGTCTGCAACACCATTATCACCAGTTCGAATCTGGTCGAGGCCTCCATCATCTCAAAGCCAGCCTTAACCGGCTGGCTTTTTTTGTTTTAGGTTGACTTCATGTTTACGCCTGTCGTGATCCTTCTATTTGCCCTGTTTGGTTCCTTTGCCGGTTTTTTAGCCGGACTGCTCGGAATCGGTGGTGGGGTCATTCTGGTGCCGCTGTTCCTCTGGGCTTTTGCCGCCGCCGGCTTCTCGGATATCGTGCTGGTACATCTGGCAATCGGTACCAGCCTGGCGATTATTTTCCCGACTACTGTCAGCAGTACCTTTGGCCATTTCAGAAATGGGCATGTCAACCCGACTCAGGTCCTGTATATGTCGATCGGTGCCGTGATCGGTGCTCTGTGCGGTTCAACTCTGGCGTCGGTTGTCGACGGTGAAGTGCTGAAAGGGTTGTTCGGCATGATGCAGATCGGCGTGGCGGCAAAACTTCTGCTTCCATCTGAAAACATTCATCAGGAACCAGAACGAATCATTCTTCCTTCACACTTGATGCTGGTCGGTCTGGCGGCCGGGATTTTTTCCGCCTTCTTCGGCGTCGGTGGCGGGATTATTGCCGTACCGATGATGTTGTTTCTGTTGCGTCTGCCTATTCATCAGGCGGTCGGCAATTCAAGCGCCATGATTGCAGTCTCCTCAGTGGTCGGCGCACTCTCCTACGTCGTGCATGGCTGGGGCCTGCCCGAGTTGCCTGCCTGGTCATTCGGTTACGTCAATCTGCTGGTGTTTGCCATCGTTGCGCCTTTTGCGATTATATCCGCTCGTTTCGGGACTCGACTTGCCAGTCGTTTCGATCGCGATAAACTTATACGTATCTTCGCATTATTGCTGATCGTCATTGGACTGCGCTTGCTGCTCCCGTTGTTCCTTGCAGCATAGGAGAATGTTTTGCAACGTCAACCTGCTGTAGCCGGACAATTTTATCCGGCCAACATCGATGCTCTGACAAAAATGCTGGTAGAGTTCTGCCCTCAAACACGGCAGAAGGAGATGGTTCCTGGCATTATGGTGCCACATGCCGGGTATATCTATTCCGGGGCAATTGCCGGGCAGGTGTATGATCGGGTCGAGATACCGAATCGAATAATTCTGCTGGGTCCGAATCATCACGGCATGGGACATCCGGGCGCAGTTTACGCCACCGGCAGTTGGCTGACTCCTCTCGGTGAAATTCCGATTGATGAGCGCTTGGCAGCGACCTTACTCGCGGCGTCCCCTGAATTACAGGCTGACACTACTGCGCACCGACTTGAGCATTCGCTAGAGGTTCAAGTGCCATTTATTCAGTATCTCAATAAACAGGCGACCCTGGTGCCGATTTGCCTCGGGCATCAACCGCTCGATCATTTATTGTCGATCGGCGAGACGGTTGCCGCTGTTGTTCAAAACAGTCCGGAGCCAATCCTGATTATTGCCAGTACTGA
>JAUVAJ010000091.1 GCA_030591795.1 Desulfuromonadales bacterium
ATAGAAGCCGAAGGCACAGCATCTATAACCCTGCCGACCGGAACCTTCACTATCAGCAAAGCATTTGTAGAAGATCTTGGCACGCACCCTATGACCGAAACGATCTATGACCTCAAAGCGGCTTTGCTGGTGATGCATTCACCGCTGGACGCAACCGTCGCCATCGACCATGCGGCAAAAATCTATCAGGCCGCGCTGCATCCGAAGAGTTTTATCACCCTCGATAAGGCCGATCATCTGCTCAGCCGAAAAGATGACGCCCTCTACGCCGGCACGTTGATTGCCGCCTGGAGCCACCGTTATCTCGATCTGCCACCAACCGAGGAAACCGCTGCGCTTGCACTCGACAATCGGGTGACCGCCCGGACCGGCAACACCGGTTTCTATACTGAACTGTTTGCTAATGGCCACGCCCTGATTGCCGATGAGCCGAAAAGTTACGGCGGCACCGAACGCGGCCCCTCGCCCTATGAATATCTGCTGGCCGGGCTCGGCGCCTGTACCAGCATGACCGTGCAGATGTATGCCCGGCACAAAAAGTGGCCGCTCGAAGATGCAGTCGTACGGCTGTCGCACAGTAAGATACACGCCAAGGATTGTGCTGATTGTGAAACAACAACCGGCAAGATCGATCATATTGAACGGGAGCTGGAATTGATTGGCGAGCTTGATGCTGAACAGCGCGAGCGTTTACTTGAGATTGCTGACCGTTGTCCGGTACATAAGACTCTGCACTGTGAAATCAAGGTAAATACAGCATTAAAAGAAAAGTAAACCTGGGCAGTTGCATCCGCAAGATCGCTGTGCCATCATTACGCCGCAAATTCAGACATAATACCAACAACACTTAAGGAGTCCTGCATGAGCACCACAAATCCGAAAGTCCGGATTGAAACATCCGCCGGCGACATCGTTATTGAACTCGACGCCGAAAAAGCACCTATCAGCACTGAAAACTTCCTCGATTATGTCAACGATGGCTTCTATACTGATACTATTTTTCATCGAGTCATCAAGGACTTCATGGTTCAGGGTGGCGGCATGAACAGTGACCTGAGCCCAAAAAAGACTAAAGAACCGATCAAAAACGAAGCCGACAACGGTCTGAGTAATGATCGCGGTACCGTCGCCATGGCCCGTACCCAGATTGTTGACAGCGCTACGGCGCAGTTTTTTATCAACACCGTCGATAACAACTTCCTGAACCATCAGGCGCCGACACCGCAAGGCTACGGTTATGCTGTCTTTGGCAAGGTCGTTGAGGGGATGGATGTCGTTGACGCTATCCGCGAGGTCAAAACCGGCAACCACAACATGCATCAGGATGTTCCACTCGAAGCGATCACGATTCAAGCGACCAGCGTAGTTGAATAGCAAGAAGGGGATCGGCTACAGCCGGTCCCCTTTGCTTTAAAGTCTTAAATCCTCTGGCCATGCCCATGGTCAATCTGCACTGATCAACCTATCAAGCATCAAGCTCCGGCTCCGTACTGTCAACGCGAAACTTCAACTGCAACCCTTTTAGAAAATTGCGCAGGATCTGATCTTTACACTGCCGATAATGCTTGTGGCCCGGCCTGCGAAAAAAAGCACTCAGTTCGTGTTTACTTAAACGAAATTGCGCCAGATCCATAATCTCCAGGATATCTTCATCCTTCATATTCAGCGCAATTTTCAGTTTCCGAAAAATGATGTTGTTATTTATGCGGTTCTCCGGCTCAGGTTGTGGCCCATCTTTTTTTCCACGTTTATCATTGATCAAGCCATTCAAAAAGAGCGCTAACTGTCTGTCGTTACACTCTTGATATGCAGGATCCTCTTCCTTTTTTAACCAATCGCTGATCTCACCCCGTGTGACCTGATGATCGGCCAGGCCAAACAGGGCAATCATTTTCGCATCGTTGAAATCGAAAACATAACGGATACGCCGCAAAATATCGTTATTGGTCACAACTATACTCCATCCATTAACTTCAGCATTAATTCAACAGGAACAAAGGGACAGGCTAAAACCTGTCCCTTTGTTAAAATACGCAACTGTTAATTTCGGAATCAGCTTTCAGGTCGGGTCGCAAACACCAGTAATTTTTCGTCAGTATAACTTTCAACATCACCGGCAAAAATCTCAATCTTGAAATACTCCTGAATATGCTCCGGAGCGTTAACAAAATATTCATTCAATCGGCTTACGCCGTCGTCATCCAGTCCGGCCCGGCGTGCCCACTTCTGAAAATCATGGGTTTTTGGAAAGACTGCGGTCTTCTGAACCACGAAACCGGCATCCTCAACCATCTGCGTCCATTGTTGGCGAGTATAAGCCTGCACATGGGTCGGATCGCGCATCGCTTCCATCTTCTGATAAAAAGCTGAAATCTCCGGATCCTCCGGCAGCAAGGTGTCGATCACTGCGATCCGACTGGCCTTGCGGCGCAACACTCGGTAAAACTCACGCAAAGCTTTCGGCACATCAGGAAAATGGTGTGGTGCAATTCGGCAAGTGATTATTGTGAACGAGCCAGAGGGAAACGGCAGATCTTCGGCATCGGCAACCCGGAAGACGATGTTGTCGGCGTCAGTCTCATCTCCGATATACTCCTGGGCTTTTTTCAGCATCTGCATGGTCAAATCTGACGCGACCACACTGCGCACCAGCGGCGAAAAGAAAAGCGCTGTATGCCCGCCTCCGGTGGCGACATCGAGCAACAGGTCATCTGCATTCGGCTTTAAAAATTCAACCGCCGCCTCCAGGTCTTTCCCGCCGGAGAAGCCGCTATCTTTAATATACCCCTTTGCATTCCGGGTAAACTGCTCAATCACCCGATCTTTGATCCCTTTTGCCATACGTGTCTCCAGTACTCACAAATTAACGCATCACTTGCGTGTTGTCCGAATTATACCACTATGAATTAAAAATGCTTGCACAGAATTTAGCTGTACGGTATGAATTCTGCGCACCGGCTGCCAAACTGGTACAGCATTTGCTCTTGTTGTAACCTGATCGAAACAAACAAACGAAACAGATAGTTTTGATCATGATTACTGTCAGGCACGCAATATCAACTGACAAATTCTTAACGCTTTGAAGGAGTTTGACGTCGATGGAAGGTTTTATACCAGGATTTATCGATCTGGCCAGTAAATTGTGGCACGAGTTTGTCTATGTTCTGCCGTACCTGGCCTTTGGCGTTTTTCTCGAAGCGGTCATTCGAACCTTTAAGTGGCACGTCAAAATCCGCAAAGTCCTGACTCATTTCGGTATTTACTCTATCCTGCTCGCCACCCTACTTGGCGTTGCCAGTCCACTCTGCGCCTGCGCAACCCTGCCATTGGTTATTTCACTGTTGCTCGGTGGCCTGCCGTTGGCACCGGCAATGGCGCTACTGGTCGCTTCCCCGCTGATGAGTCCTGCTTCATACACCAGTCTGTCGAAAATGCTCGGCATACAATGGGCAACCTTGATTGTCGTTTGCGCTGTCAGCCTCGGCCTGTTTGCCGGCTTCCTGACCCATTTTCTGCGCCGCTACGGGTTCAATGAAGAAGAGTTGTTCCGCAAAGAGCTGCCAAAAGGGGATTTTCACGATCCGGACTATCCGGTTGAACAATTGCGCTGTGAATGCGGGCAGCAACTATCACACCGGGTCGATCGCTGCACGCATAACAAGTTTTATGTGTTTCTGGCCCGGTTCTGGGAAGGACTGTTCAAGATCGGCAAGTTTGTCCTGCTCGGTCTGGTGATTGAAGTCGTAGCCTCACATTTTATTCCCAACCTCTGGATCACCAACCTGCTGTCGAACGAGGGTGCCCTGAATACGGTCGGACTGCTGTTCGCCACCATCCCGTTGCACCTGCCACAGCTGACGGCAGCGGCGATGGTCTTCGGTTTTTATCTGCCTGATCCGGGACAACTGATACCGCTGGCCAAAGGACCCGGAATTGCCATACTGGTCGGTGGCCCGGTCACAGCCTTGCCGGTAATGGCCATTTTTATATCGATGTTTAAAAAGCGTGTACTGTTTCTCTACCTCGGGCTATGCATAGTCGGCACCCTGACTCTGGCGACAATCTTTTCGATCTTCCCACCATTCTAATCAAAAGGCGGAGGATCCGCCTCTGATTTCGTCTCCCCCACAGCCAGCGCGGCCTGTTCTTCGACTCCGGCCAGATCGGCAATCAGGTTATCGAGAAACGGCCTGTGTTTGACGTAGATCTCACCCATCGACTCCAGGCTTGTCTGCAGTCTCCGGGCGGCGCTGAGTGAAACTCTGGAATGACGCAAGGTTGTGGTGATCAGCTCTTCTTTAGCCCGCGTCACCTCCTGAAACTGTTTACGCACCACCGGCAGGCTTCGATCATCCTCCACCACCGCTTCTCGTAACGCCTGATACTGCTCAGGTTCAAATGATTCCTCTTCCTGCGCCCGTCGCAACAGATCGACACTCCGGTAATCGGGTAGCGGTTGCAACCCTTCCTTGCGTGCCAGCACCCCCGGTTCTTCACGCTCGAGAAACTTATAGGCCATGGTCAGTTTTTCAGCGGTCGCTTTGCGAATACGAATTTCAAGGCTGCAATAATCGCCAAACGAGTCGTAGCCCCAATCGCGAAACAGGCTGCGCTGACTGACATTGACCAGCCGCTCGCCGAGCTCTGCCCATGATGCCTTGAACTGTTTCGCTGTCGCCAGCACCCGATAACGATCAGATTCTGGTGTAAGCTCCTGCATCAACTGCTCGATATATTTTTCAGCTTTGGTCTGTTTGACTTCATTCATAATTACGCTCCTGAAATTTTATCGGTGCAGATTACCACAAGCATCCAAAGAGGTCTTGAGCAAACTCAAATCTGACGACTTTTTCAAGTTATCGCGCAAATAGCATTAGCATGTTACAATCAGTAGCATGAGTTGTGATGATAGACAGAAACATCTGTTTGTCGGGGGGCTGTTCCGGATCTATTACCACTTCAAGTACTGTCTCTTCCGCAAAGAACGCAAACAGCGACTGGCATCCGGCCGCAAGTCAGGTTTTGTCGGCATCCAGATCGATGGCCTTTCACACGCGCATTTTCAAATGGCGCTCAAACGCGGCTATCTGCCGAATATTGCCCGTTATCTTAAACACGGCAACACCATGCGCAGCTATCTCTCCGGCCTGCCCAGCACCACTCCAGCCGCTCAGGCAGCAATCTTCTACGGCATCGAACGGGGCATCCCCGCCTTTCGTTGGTTTGAAAAAACGACCGGTCAGATCATCAGCTGCAACGATCCGGATCACGTTCAATATTTTCGAGAAAAACTGATTGGCGACCGACCAGGAATCCTCAGTGGTGGCTCGTCATACAGCAATATCCTCGACGGTGGTGCTGAGCAGAGCGTATTTACCGTCTCCTCACCCCATCCGCAGACCCTGTTCGGCCGCTTTGGCGGCTCACGCCTTGTCCTGCTACTGTTTCTGCATCCACTCCGGGTCACTCGCATGTGTTTCGCAATGTTCTCTGAATATATCACCGAACTTTATGACCGGAATAGGGCCCGACGTAAAAAGAATAATCCGGTCAAGATCGGGCTATTTCCATTTATCCGGATTTTCTGCAATGTCATTCTGCGCGAGTTTCAGACCTTCGGCGTAATTGCCGACATCTACAGCGGCGTACCGCGAATTTACACCACCTACAGCGGTTATGATGAACTGGGGCACCAATACGGCCCGGCATCACGCACCGCCCTGAAGAATCTTAAATATACTGACAAACGGATCGGCGAAGTGATGCGCATGCTCCGCTATGCCCCGGGCGCCGATTACCAATTGATTCTACTCAGTGACCATGGCCAAACGCCTGGTTATCCGTTTGAAGGTAGATTCGGTGCCACCCTCGGTGACGCGGTCAATGCGTTTCTTGAGGATAGTGACCAGACCACCATCTCTTCCGGCCCGCTCGAATTTACCCGGGCAAAACTCGGCTATCTGCGCGAAGAGATCGACGCCCGTCCCGACACCTGGCGACAGCGCATCTATCGCCGGGTGAAAAATCATTTACAACGAAAAATCAGTGAGCTGGTTCCGGAGACCGTCAAGGTTGTTACGCAGGGGGGAATCGTTATTACCTATTCGAGTTCATTGGCGCATCTCTATATCACCGGTAAAAAGCGCCGTTTAACTTTGGCGGAGATCAGCAAACAACATCCGCTGCTGCTGCGCTTTTTGTCAAAGCACAAAGGCGTTGGTTTTCTGATGGCAAAGGGTTCGGGCAATCGGGTCTGGTTCGTACATCGTGGCGGCAAACTCTGCTGTAACAGACAAACACTGCCGCAAAACGACAAGCTGCTGTTCCTTGAGCCGTATGGGGAACCGGAATTGATTTTCCGGCAGTTGTGTGATTTTGCCGCCGACAGCAGCTGTGGTGATCTTATTATTTTTGGAGATTACCGTGACGGACAGATCGCCTGCTTCGACGACCAGATCGGCGGCCACGGCTCGGTCGGTGGTGAGCAATCCCTCCCCTTCCTGATCCTGCCTGATAGCCACCCGCTGTTGCGGCAGAAAAATCTGGTTGGTCACGCCTTCCTCTACCATGAGGTCTTTTTGCCGCTGGTTAATGATTAAACATCCTGGCAATCCCTTTAATCTCAGGGTAATCATGAGGTGAATTTGTTCATATCTGTCATTTCGAACAACGAGAGAAATCTTTCTGTTCACTTAGACATAAATTCAAGATCTCTCCCCTCTTGTGCGCCATAGCCTTGGCGAAGGTGCATGGTCGAGATGACATTCTGCAAAAGCATCTCACGCCGAGAAAAGTAAAACAAAAATGTCTGTCATCCCCGAACAGTTCTATCATGGAGCCATGGTCTTAAAGTCTGGATTACCGATTACACCCTCGGGAATGGCGTATTTCCAAGGCTGAATAGTTACGATTAAACGCCAGTTTTTACCGCCAGTATATATTTAAGATAGCGCCCCTCCGGAAACGTGACCGGGTAATTAAAATCACCCGACTGGGAGTGCAGACCGATCACCCGCAGGCTACAGCCGGCCTTCAGTGCACCACGCCGCAACTCCTTGAAGTAA